>JAFSZS010000070.1 GCA_017455645.1 Selenomonadaceae bacterium
CGGCGCAACCGAGGCGACAACCAACTTTGACGATACAGAAAAGATTGCTGAAATGTTGGCAAGTTTCGCCGCAACAGTTACCGTACAGAAAAATATCCCCTACGAAGATTTTATCGATATTTGGGTTGGCTACTTTGAAAAATTCGTGACTAAAAATTTTAATCAAGGAGGCTGAAAAAATGTTGCAAGGTATTTTTAACAAGATTGAAACAGTGTCTGAAATTTTTAAGGCGTGGGAGCAACTTGAAAGCGTACTTCAAGAAACTGATGACGAGCGCATTATCAAACACATTAAAAACGCTCAAAACGCCGTCGACACTGTCATTATCGCCGCTACGCAGGACTTAGTTAATTTGTATCGTGCTTCTAAAAATTGACATTGTACCTGTACCATTGGCACGCCCGCGGGTTACCAAGCGCGGAACTTTCCTACTTAAACGCAGTCAACAATTCAGAAAAGACTTCCAAACGCTCCTGCGGGCGGCTTTTCACGGTACGCCACTTTCCGAGCCTTTGTCGGTAACTTTGCACTTTTACAAGCCGATTAAAACTACCGCCCGAACTTACGGCGACATTGATAATCTGGTAAAGGCAGTGTTCGACGCTTGCAACGGGATTCTCTGGCTTGACGATAGGCAGATTGTTGAAATGCAATGCTACAAGCACAAGGGCGCGGGCAAAATTGAAATGGAGGTTAGAAAAAATGTGGATAAGGACAGCTAAAGATTGTTTGGAAAATGAAGAACCCGTCGGTAATTATACTGAAATTTACTTGTGTGAAGATTTTGACGGCCAACTGTACTACATTTTGGCACATAAAAATTACGGCTATGCTAAATTCGTAAAATTTTTCGGTGATGACGCCGCCGCGGCGAACAAGCACTTTGACAAATTGGCAGAAAAACTCGGCGCGGAGGCGATTGACATTGACGAAGATTAAAAAATTGGCAGTGATAGTGGCGGTAGTTTTTGTAACTGCATTCTGCGCGGGCTGGGCGATTTTTCAAGCAGTTGCAGACTACACCACACAGCAGTTGGAGGCTAAAAATCAAAATGGAAACTGATTTTGACAAGATAATGGAAATGATGGCTGAATATGTTGAAGGCGATATTGAAGGGCGCAACCCTGAAGTTTTTAGTGCAGTCGAATATTTTTACAACGGACTGCAAGAAGAAATAATGCACGACCGCTCTTATTATGCAACTGTACAAACAGTCCTCAATGGTTTTCAAATTACTCACTATGATTCCGAAGTACAGGAAGAACGCCACCGCGCCTTTTGCAAAGTTAAGAAAGTTGACGTGGCGTGGATAACTGCCAATGTAGGTTTTTATTACGGTATGGTTTGCGCTGAAAATATGCGCCTGCATTTCTATGAACGCAAGGCAAATTTGGAAAATGTTTATGGCGGTGAATAAAAATGAGAGAAATTAAATTCCGCGGCAAGGCTATTAACGGCGATTGGGTTTACGGCTTGCTGACCAAAAAGAAAATTCGCAGTAGCGGTGAAATCAGCTACGCAATAGCAACCGGCGATTGTTCTTTGAGTAATACAGTGCCTGTAGTTGAAGAAACAATCGGCGAATTTACGGGGCTGAAAGATAAAAGCGGCGAAGAAATTTATGAAGGCGATATTTTGCAACCGTCTGACGGTTCAAGGCTCGAAGTGCAATATCTCCCTGGCGGTTGGACTTGCAACTCTATCAACGCCAATATGGCTACTGTCATTGGCAACATTTTTGAAGGTGATTTTAATGAGAGAAATTAAATTCCGCGGCAAAAAGGCAAGCACGGGCGAAATTATCTACGGCGGCTTGAGTTTTCACAACGGGCAACCTTTTATCGACGATTACCGCGTTGATTCTTTTCAGCAGTTTTGCGGCTTAGATTCAAACGGCGACGAAGTCTACGAAGGCGATACAGTCATTGCGCACGATAAAGAATACACCGTCCGCCTTGTTCCCAAATACGGCTTGTTCTACGATTTGAAATTCGCACGTAAAAAGTAAAAGCTATTCAACATTGACAGAAACGCTCGGCTGTGACGGGGTCGGGCTTTTCTGATGAATGCTGAAAGGAGCTGATGAAATGGAAAATCCGGAAATTTCAACTTACCTTACTATTCCCTACGCGCCAAACTACGAAATTAACGGCAAATTAAACGTCCGCAACAAAAAGAGAGGCAAAAAATTAAAAAATCAAAAAGGTGTGGTTAATCTTTTCGTAAATGGCAAAAAAATGGTGCGTAGTTTGAGGCAGTTGTATATGGCAGCAATTGACGGTTATTACGATGTGTACGACAACAACCAATGGTCACCTTGTTCACTGTTAAAGGGACGCTATGAAATTAACGGCAAAGGCGAGTTGAGAAACGTTAAAACCAAGTACAAATTAAAACTTGGCAAAGATCGTCGTTACACAGTGCGGATTGACGGTCAACAAATTTGCATATTATTACAAGATTTGTTGCTTGATGTGTTTGGAATTATTTATAAAAAGGCGCGCAATGCCCCGAGAGCGGTTATTTTAAGAAAAGACTCGTTTGCTCAATATTTCACAAGTTTAAATGCCGCGGCACATTGGCTTTCAAACAAAATACACTATGCCCCAAACACACTCAGGACATATATGAGCAAAAAACAAAAAGAATTGTTTGGCTGGCAAATTGAATATCTTGGGAGGCGGTAAAAATGCGCTGTATCTTTGAAGACAGGCACGGCAAAACTTGGATAACTGCTGAAGGTATCCTGCGCTATTTCGGCGTCAAAATTTACAGCACCAAACGCTATTTCTACAACTACGATTTATTTTTGAAAGGGCTGATGTAATTGCTTGTAGAGCATACGCTTTTTGGCGTCGTTGACAAAGTTGCAGAAGCGATTGACCTTTTGCAACAGCACGAACCGCCGGAAGGTTATTATGTTTGTTTCAGCGGCGGCAAAGATTCAGTTACAGTATTGGACTTAGTCAAACGCGCGGGCGTCAAATACGAGGCTTGGCACCACATTATGACAATCGAACCGCCCGAACTGATGAAGTTCATTTATAAAGAATATCCCGAAGTGCAACACAATCACCCCAATACCACTATGCACAAACTCATTGCAAGATTCGGCTACCCGCCTTTGAGGAAGGCGCGGTTCTGTTGCCGCTTTTTAAAGCAAAGTCACGGCGTCGGCAGATTTAAGGTTACCGGCGTACGCGCTGAAGAATCAGCCAAAAGGCGACTGCGTCAAAAGTTGGAAAAAGATTGGGAAAGTGAAAGTTACATCCTCAATTTGATTTTCGACTGGACGGAGGCGGAAGTTTGGGAATACATTCACAAATTTAACATCAAATATTGTTCGCTTTACGATGAAGGCAAAAAGCGTATAGGTTGCGTTTTCTGCCCGTTTATGCGCCCTGCTGAAAAGGCTGAAAATCTGTTACGTTATCCGCAATTTGTAAGGTACTTCATCACAGCTTGCGAGCGCGGGATTAAAAACAAACACGCACGCGGTAAGCCGACTTTGTATCAGACCGGCGCGGAAATGTTTTATAACTGGCTTGCTTATAGCGGCGGAACTAAGAAGAGTGAGCCGCCTATGGATAATCTTTTTGACTTGAAAGGAGAAAATTAATTGGAAACAATTCACGTACTGGACGGCGGGGTTTTAATCCCTGTCAACTTTCACAATTTAGACGGCACAACGAAGGAAGCGGCGGCGTATGTCGATTACGTCAAGGCAAGAATCACGACGCCTTTAAAAAGCATTGACGTGAAACTTTGCAACGATGGAAAAGTTGATGTTTCTTACAACGCTGAAGGCGCAAAATTTGAACGTATCAGAAGAATCACAGGCTATCTTGTGGGCACGCTCGAAAGATGGAACGACGGCAAACAAGCCGAAGAAAAGGAACGCGTCAAACACACAGGGGGCAAAGATTATGTGGAAGAAGATAAAATCGCTCGGCAACCTGTATGAACTGAATGAGCAGGGCGAGGCTAGAAACTCAATAACCGGCGAATTGTGCAACTACAGGTTCAGAAAAGACAACAACCCTGCTTTAACTTTCAGGATCAAAGGTAAGTACGTAACCCGAGCAATACATTTGTTGCTGAATGAAGTTTTCGGCTTTCCAAAAAAAATGCCTAAGCCTTCAAATGCTGTAACTTGCACGGCAACTAAACGCGGTAAAACTTATAAATTTAATACACTTGTTGATTGTGCGCGTTTCCTTGCCCCAATTTCTAAATTGAAGAGCTCGACAATTTGCAGTTACTTAGCCAATCGGCAAGAATATATCGGCGGCTACACAATAACTTACGAGGAGAAAGAGATATGAAATTGATAGTAAGCAGAAAAGATTTAAAGGACGCGGTGTCAAAGGTTTATAACGCAGTACCTCCGAAGGCACAAACGCCAATTTTGAATGGGATTCTTTTCAAAACTTCCAACAACGCGGTCGTGAACAGCGTAGAATTGCAAGCGACAGATTTTAGCATATCGATAAAGGCGCGTATTCCTGCGGAAGTTGAAGTTGCGGGCTCGGCAGTTATCGGCGGAAAAAAGTTAGCAGATATCCTGCCGAAATTGTCAGGCGAAATCGTGACGCTTGAAACAGTCGACAACCAAATCATATTGACAAATGACGCCTCAAAATTTGAACTGTACACGATGGACGCGCAAGACTTCCCAGAAATAGTGGAGCCGAAAGTTGAAACGAAATTTTTTATAAAGTGCGAAGACTTAAAGCAACTGATAAGGCACACGAGCTTTGCAGTAGCAGATAAAAGCGATGGGCGCGCAGTTTTTCAAGGCGTACAAATGACATTCGGCGGGCACAATTTACAGGCAGTGGCAACCAACACTCACAGATTAGCGGTTGATGAAGTCGAACTTGACGATGAAACAAGCGGCAATGTCTCAATGATAATCC
The DNA here is from genome assembly GCA_017455645.1 of Selenomonadaceae bacterium. Taxonomy (GTDB): domain Bacteria; phylum Bacillota; class Negativicutes; order Selenomonadales; family Selenomonadaceae; genus Quinella. The sequence continues at coordinate 4,922 of JAFSZS010000070.1, forward strand.
CAGCAAACGCGCTGAATATAATAGCACGGATACTGCCTGAAGTTGATAAAGGTTGCGAGCTAAAATTTAACGACAAGCACTTTTCGATAACCGCCGAAAACTTTAACTTAACAACGCGGTTAATTGACGGGCAGTTCCCGCCGATAGACGCACTTTTAAAAGTTGAAAGCAAGTACAGCGGCAGTACCGACTTGCGCGATTTAAAGGCGGCGTTGGAACGCGTGAAAATCATATCGAAAGATACCGAGTACAACACAGTACATTTGAAATTCGACGATGAAGGGCTGGAAATGTCGGCAGAATCATTCAATTCCGGCAAGGTGGTAGAGCATTTGAATTCACAGGGCGAAGGGGCAGCGACAGTAGCACTCAACGCGGATTATTTAAGTGATATTTTGAGGGTAACGGCGGCAGAAGAATTAAAGTTTGTGATAAGCGAGCCGTTGAAACCTGCATTGTTTTACGGCGAAGGCGAATTTAAAAACATAATAACGCCGATAAGGACGGCTTAAAAATGCTTGAAATAGTACACAAAGTAATGCTCCTGTCAACAGTAGGCGGTGTTTTACTGGTTTTCGTCGTACCGTTATTTTTGAAAGAAGAGCAAGAAGAAGAATTGCGAGCCTTCATAACAGATAAATATTTACCAATGTACGTAGCAATGATGACGATATTTTTTATAGTGCATATAGTAGCGGTGATGAAATGAAACTCGAACACTTTTTAAGAAATTTGGCGGCAGGCGGCAAAGTGCACATCGAATCAGGCGAATGCTGGGTAGAAATGAGCCGCGACAGCATAGGCAAAGTAAGCGGGCAATTGGGCTATTTTGAAGGCGGAATGGACGTAAGCAAAACCTTCAGCGATTGCCGAACCACAGCAGAAGTATTGGCGAAATGTGCGAAGGTAAAAGATTTGGAATTTGAAGAATATAAAAGCCGTGGCGAATTGAAGGCAGAGATAAAGTTACTGAAAATCGAAAACGCGCGGCTGGACAAAGAGCTTGCCGAAATAAAAAGCCGACTACGAATGGGGCTTGGAAGCGGTACAGTGTTTAAAGGCGGTAGGGATAATGGGTGAAAGTCTGACATTCAAATTCTATTTCGACGGCGGCAAAGAAAGGCAGATAGAAATAGCCCCGCTTGCAGAAATGAAAGTTACCGAAAAAGCCTCAACAAAGGCTGAAGCGTTTACAGCACAAATAACAGGGCGCGGCAGATTAAAGATAAAGTGGTTGACGCCGGTAGCAGGTGCCAAGATAAAAAGTCAACGTTACTTTCGCTATATGAGGTGGATAGAAAGTGTCGGTAAACAACGCAAAGGTAAAAAAACTGATAAAAGAAATGCAAGCGCAAGGCGTGGCGATATACGCGCCGCACAGATTTACGGAATATGACAGCGAAGAATGGGTAGTAGAGATAGAAAGCGAAGAATTCTTAGCAATGGGCGGCTACGAGTGGTTCAAATACGCGGGAACGCCCTTTACGGCGGCAGACGGTGAAGAGTATAACCGGCACCTAAAGCGAATAGACGGCGTGACGTATTACACGAAGATAAAAGCGGGCGATGAAGAATTAGAAGATAAGCTAAAACGAGAGATGGAAGCGAGTGAAACGACGGGCTTAAGGCAAGCGTTAAGGCGAGCGGTGAAAATATTAAACAAAAAGCCGATATGCGCCGACTTTTGCAAATACGGCGTGGAAGGACGCTGTATTAGGGTTAGCGTTCCAAATGATATAGTTTGTGAAAATTTGGTCTACGATTATTTGAGGAACGGTGAGTCAGGCAAGCCCGCCGCCGAAAAGCAACCCGCCCCGCGTGGATTAGTTCCCGCGCCTCCTGCCAGTACAACAGGTTATGTGCGCAGTACATTGGAACGGGTATAGATAAACACGGTTTGAAAGGGATTTTGGCGGAGTTGGTGAAGTTGATGTAGCCGCGCCGCACAAATTTGAGTGAAAAGAAGAAGGAAGTAATGGCTGAAATAAAAGAATTTGAGAAGCTGAAATTGAAATTTACAGCGAAAATGTTGTACCAGTTAAAATTGTGTCATTATTTTTGTCGGAAGAGCGATAAGTGCGAAAGAGGCAAAATACCGGAGGTAGTCTGTGAAAATTACATTTACGAATTAGCAACGAAAGCAGTGTTAAAGCGATGAAAGAAATAATGGAGTTGACATTGATAGTTGGAGCAATAGCGGCGACAGTCTATTTAACGATACCATTAATATGGTACATAACTCAGGAAATATTTAATTGCAGAAAAATTTTTAAAATTTTGACGGTGCTGTATGACTGGTTAGACAGATTTATTTACGGCTGGTACTGGATAATTTTCGCAGTAGTAATGACAATTAGCATAATTTATGAGGCGATGGAACCTTAAGGCAAGGCGACAGCTTTTTAGAATAGTACAGCCGCCGCGCCGCCGCGCCGCCCGCGCCCGTCCTTGCCCGCCCGCCGCAAAAATCGCCGCCGCCGCGGAAATAATTTTGATTAAGATTTATGATTAAAAAAGAATAAGATAGAGCCTACAAGTCACAGAAACCCGTAACCAGTTCCGCGATACGATAGGTCAGCATTAGCTAAGGACGTTCGTATCGCGGATTTTCTTTAGCGGCAACGTCCAACCGAAGGCGGGAACCTTCGTCAGGCGGCAACCCCACTTTCACCAAAAAAAATTAAGCTGTCGAAAAGCAGAGAATGAAATTAATCTGAAAAAAAATAGCAGGATTTGAAGCAACAAATTTTGACAAAACAAGTAAGGACGCTGAAAATTGAACCTATTCTGAAAAAAATCTGAAAGTGTTTTGTTTTATACATATGTTTTCCTATTGTTTTACCCCCCCGACGACGCCTAGTGGTAACGCGGAAAATCGGCATTGCTTCCCTACCTTTTTTATCTTAATCCCTACCTTTTTTATCTGAAAACGTTTTCAGAAACCTACCTTTTTTATCCTAGACGCCCTATTTTCCCTACCTCTTGACAAATTTGGTAGGGAAATTTATAATGCGCACTGTCAGGCACTTTTCGAGCTAAAATTGGCTGAAAAGAATCTGAAATTTGCCAAAAAATGTGCTAAAATTGGAGGTGAAATTTATGAGCAGATACCGAATGGAAAGACCGAAACCGCCAATATTGCGAAACGACGTGTACCAAAGCAACCCGCTGATAAACGCTCGGAAAGAATTTGACGCGCTGGGAATGCGAATATTTTTGCTGGGGTTGCGCGGAATTAATCCGCACTTTTCGCAAAATGACAGGTTTTTCAATGACAAATTCCCAATGCTTTTTATTCCGACGGCGAAATTAACTGAACTTTTGGGCGGCAATACCGTTTACTTGCACGAACTCAAGGAAAGATGCGAAAAAATCTTCGACACGATAGTGGAGCTGAACAAGGAAGACGGCGGATTTGTGCTAATGCACCTTTTTCAAAAGCTCGAATACAAGCCAAATGAGGGATTGTACCTGCAGTTTGATGAGCTGATGCGCCCGTACCTGCTGGATTTGTTTGAATCGAAAGGCTACACAAAGCTTGACGTGGAGCAGATTTTTCAGCTGACCTCAACTTACGCAACAAGGCTTGTGGAATTACTCCTGCAGTACCAAAACATCAGCCAATTCAAAATTTGCCGCAAGATTAAGCGGGAAATGACGATTGACGAATTGCGATTTGCGCTGAATGTACCGAAAGGCGCGTACGAAGACAGGGTTGACAATTTCCGCAAAAAAATTCTTGACGACCCTATAGCGGAAGTAAACTCGAAAACGCTGTACGAAATGAGCTACCGCACGATAAAGCAAGGCGTGAAGGTAGTCGGCGTCGAATTGGAATTGGACGCGTCGGTAGTGCCGATTGAGGATAAGCGGTACGCCGCGGCAACCGAACCGGCGATAGGCAAACTGCTAGAAATTGGCTTCAGCCTTGACACGGCGCAGGAAATTTTTTCACGTTGCGCGGGAACGGCTGATTGCTTGAAGAGGATCGCGCACGCGCAACAAGTTTTGGAAAAGCAAAAGGCACGCGGACGCACTCCGGTTGAAAACGAAACAGGCTTTTTGCATTCAGCGATACTGAAAGGCTGGAAAGTGGAAACGCCGCGCAAGGTAGTACCGCCGCCAAAACCGAAAGCCGCAAAGTCTAAGCCGAAGACGCCGCGCGAACTCATCGCCGAGAATCAAGCGAAAAAAGCTGAAGGGCTGGCGTCAAAAGCTTCAATCCCCAAAAAGGCAATTTCCCCGTCAGAAGTGGAAATGATATTCGGCTGGCTTGATAGTCGCAGCACAAAACCTTACGTCGACCGGCTACTGAAAAGTTTCGGATGGACGCTGAAAGAGTTCCTCGAAAAACACCCGCGATAAAGCGGGCTTTTTTTAGTTTTGGGGAAAATTGGAGCAACCCCGTTTGAAATGCCCCTGTCGCGCGTTGAGAGCCACGCTAAGGGGTGTCTCGGGCTCTTAGGGTAGTCTTACCTATACCCCGTAAAAAATACCCCAAAACGGCTATTTTGAGGCTTCAAGGGCAAACGACGATATTTTAAGAAATTGAAAAATTTTTTGAAAAATTTCCTTATTTTGGGAATAAAAATCCAAAATGCGTGGTATACTGGTTAAAATTTCGGAAATTCTAGAGCTCGGCAAAACGGGCTTTTTTAGTTTTGGGGGAAGTGCCTTTGAAATGCCCCTGTCGCGCGTTGAGAGCCACGCTAAGGGGTGTCTCGGGCTCTTAGGGTAGTCTTACCTATACCCCATAAAAAATAGCCCAATTTGGGCTGTATGAAAGTTTGAGGCTTGAAGACCATCTATATATTAGACTAAAATTAAGCGCAAAAAAAAATACGCCTTGAGGGTCGGCGACGCCTAAATTTTAGCAAACAAATGGCGTAAAGGCAAGGAGTTTTGAAAATGTGCAGGAAATTTCAACGGCAAGACAGCAGACCGTACATTCGGAAAATCGAGTTTGCGTTTTACAACGAGGTGGAAATTCGAGAGGCAGTAGTCGAAGCGCGGTCAGATTCAAGCCCGCCGCCGGAACTTCGCAACGGCAGTGGCTTACCCGACCCTACAGCAAGTGCCGCAATTCGCAACCTGTCGCCACTCCGTTCAATCAGAATCGGCGGCGAAGACTTGATGTACCCCGAAAGTTGGTTGTCGGTTATCGACAGGACTTACAATTGGTGCAAACGTCAAAAGCATAACTATTTTGATATAGCTAGAAGCCGGTATAAAGGGATTCACTTCGGCAGAATTTGTGTCGAATTTGAAGTAAGCGTCAACCAATTTTACCTCATAATTGAAGAAATCAGAAATTACGCGGCACTGCAAGCCGCACAACTTCATTTGATTTACGTAGACTGAAAAAGGCGGTGGTTACAGTGAAAACGGCAACAAAAATGCAACTTGTACCGGTAGAAAAGCTTGTTCCCTATGCGAATAACGCCCGTACACATTCGGCGGAACAAATTTTAAAATTGCGTTCCTCTTTACAAAAATTCGGTTTCATCGCGCCTGTAATCATCGATAAAAATTTTGGGATAATCGCAGGTCACGGGCGCGTAATGGCGGCAAAAGCTGAAGGTATCGCCGAAATTCCCTGCGTTTTCGTTGAACACCTTAGCGAGGCTGACAAACGCGCGTACATTTTGGCTGACAACCGCCTTGCACTTGACGCGGGCTGGGACGAAGAACTTTTGAAAATCGAACTTGACGCACTCAAGGAAATTGACTTTGACATTTCGGCGATTGGCTTTGACGAATCAGAATTGGAAAGTTACTTTCATTTCGGCGGCGATGAAGTTGCTGATGACAATTTTGACGTTGACGCGGAACTTGAAAAACCTTGCATTGCTAAGGCGGGCGATATTTTTTTACTTGACCGGCACAAAATTATTTGCGGCGATTCTACCGCGCCTGAAACCTATCAAAAACTTCTCGGCGGCAAAAAAGTCAATCTTGTTTGCACTGATCCGCCGTACTTCGTCAACCTTGAGACGGCGTCCGGCACTATCGCCAATGACAATCTAAACGACGCTGACGGCTACAAATTTTTAAGGGCGGCGTTTGACAATTTCAAGGATTCAATGGCTAAAGACGCCTCAATTTACGTTTTCTACGCAACAGCTAAGGGCAGAATTTTTCACGACGCCTTTGAAGACGCGGGCTTTAAAATCGGCGCGGGCTTAGTTTGGAAAAAAAATCAGTTGGTATTGACGCGTACTGATTGGAAATATATTCACGAGCCAATTTTGTACGGTTGGCGCAATGACGGCAAGCATTTATGGTACGGCGACCAAAAACAAGTTACGGTTTTTGATTTTGACAGAATCACAAATTCACAAGTCGAAGGTTACGGGCACCCGTCAAGCAAACCTGTACCGCTCATTGCTTATCTTGTCGGGTTAAGTTCCAAAACAGGCGACGCTGTACTTGACGGCTTTTTGGGCAGTGCGTCAACGCTTATTGCCTGTGAAAAGTTGGCGCGTACCTGTTACGGGCTCGAACTTGAACCTAAATATCTTGACGTAGCCGCCGAAAGGTACGCGGCTGAAGTCGGCACTTACGATAAAATTTTTGTCCTGCGCGACGGTGAAAAATTATTTTACAGCGATTTAAAATAAAAAAAAGGCGATGACAGACGCCACCGCCAAAGGTTGAAAAATTTTTCCCGCAAAAGGGATTTTTTATCTAATGAAGAAAATATAACGCCTTAGAAAAGCGTTAATTGCATTTTCGGCGCAGGTTGTGTTTCTGGCACCGGAATAAATTCTTCTCCAAGAATGAGGTTTGCGGCTTTTGCTACAAGCCTCTTTTTGGTGAAAGGGTCACGCGCTGACATTGCGAGCTTTGCAAGTTCTTTGCCGCGCTCAAAATCTGAAATGCTGGAAAGTTCTTTGTCTTGCACGGCGGTTGCGCGGTTGAAATAGTTGTCCTCAAGAAGTTCAAACATATCCCAAGCCATATCCGTACCGACCGATTTGCAATGACGAGCCGCACCGCGTTTTGTCCAAAGATACAGTGAATTGACATTTGAATCAACAACATAACAATTTGCAATGTCGCGCCCGGTTGTTTTCTGAAAGTTTTTCATAAAATTTTTAAAGGCGGCAAGTTCTTCACCTACAAGCTTAAAATAATGTTTGCCTTCGATGAAGCGGGACTTGTTGCGGTTGAAATTACTTGTAATGTTAATAACCTTCGTCCCATAAAAATCGGCGAGTTGCTTTGTTGTCAAAACGAGTTGCCCTTTGTATTCAATGCGGGTAATTTCACCGAGATAGGGGTTTTCGTTTTCGGTAATGACAGTTAAAGTGGTATCCATAGTTCATTCTCCTTTGCAATTTTTCATAAGGTAGTAATTGATGGCGTCAATTTTGTTGCCTTTGAAGCCGTGCCTTTGGGCGTCTGCAAGACAACCGCCTGCGTCTTCAGAACGTGAAATGATTTGCTGAATCAAAGCGTAGGCGACGATTTCCGGACAAGCATTTTCTTGAATCAATCTTGAAAGCGTGTCAGTCAATGCCTCTACATCTTCGTTGGCGTAAAATAAATCTTCAATGGCACCTTCAACATCGGGATTAATCAAAATTTTTCCTCCTTCCCTGTAAATTGTGCCAAGCAAAATTCAACTTAAGCCTTGACAAATCGCACTTCCTAAAGTAAAATTGCAATAGAAAATCCAATTCGCCCGAAGGCTTTATGTGATTTTGATTTAGCGATTAGATTATAAAAGTTTTTTGGCGGGTTGTCAAGGGAGCCGGTGTAAAAAGCCGGCTTTTTTTGCGTGCAGAAATTGTATCGATTTAAATACAATCTGCCCTGTATTGTATACAAGTTTTACCCTCAAAAATGACTTGCTATTTAATCGGTTTAGAGTGATTAATAAGCTACCGAAAGGAAAACACAGGCAGGAAGCCAAAGAGGAGGAAAACGAAAATGAAAACACAGACAATCGGGGTAGAAATTGAAATGACGGGCTTAACCCGCAAGGCAGTCGCAGAAATTTTGGCGGCGCATTTCGGAACAGCGGCAAACTACGTTGACGGCGGTTACAAAGCCTACGAAGTCAAAGACGCCGAGGACAGAACTTGGAAGGTAATGCGCGATACTAGCATTACCTCACAAAAGAAAGTTAGAGAGATCATCACATACGCAGACGAACTTTACAGGGTCGAATTGGTAACGCCGATTCTCAAATACAACGACATTGAAACCCTTCAGGAAATCGTAAGAAAAATCCGCAAGGCGGGCGGCTTTGTAAACAAAAGTTGCGGCTTGCACATTCACATCGGCGCAGAAAAATTTACCCCCGCAACGATAAGAAATTTGGTAAACGCGGTTGCCTCAAAAGAAGAATTGATTTACAAAGCCTTGAAAGTTCACGAAGACCGTAAAAGCTACTGCAAGCCTACCGACAAACGCTTTTTGCAGGAACTTAACGAAAAGAAACCCGAAACGATGGCACAGTTGGCGGCGATTTGGTACAATGAGCCTGAAGAATTAGCCGCAACGCTGCACAACCATTACGACAGTACCCGCTACACCATCTGCAATTTGCACGCACTTTTTACCAAAGGTACGATTGAGTTCCGGGTTTTCAACAGCACGCTCCACGCGGGCGAAATTAAAGCCTACATACAATTCTGCCTTGCACTGACGCACCAAGCATTGACAACCAAAAAGGCGATTTACCGCCCGACCGAAACTGACAACGAAAAATATACCTTCCGGTGCTGGCTCTTGCGGTTAAATTTAAACGGCGAAGAATTTAAAACCTGCCGCTTGCACCTTTTGAAGAATTTGACAGGCGACGCGGCTTGGCGCAGGGCAGAAGCCACAGCGTAAGGCGAAACGGCAGGGAAGCCGCGCAGGGGCAGGGAAGCCCCTTTTAAAATGCGCCGGAATTGCACGGCGAATGATTTTTTGATAAAATAAGGCAGTAGGGCGGCAAGCCAAAAAGCCCCGTACACGCGCTGTAAGCCACGACACGCGGCTTTTTGCAACCCGCTTGAATAAAACTACCAATCAAGCCGTAGACCCGCCGAATTTTGGCTCACAGGCGGCGCAAGCGGCAAGGCAATTTTAATTTCAGAAAGGGGACGTTCACAATGACGGAAAAAACTTTTAAAACGGTTTATGCGGCTTACGGTTCAAATATGGACGAGGCGCAAATGGCGTTTCGCTGTCCTGACGCCAAACTTATTGGAACGGGCGAAATTAAAAATTACCGGCTGATGTTCAAAGGCGAATTGCCTTACAGTTACGCAACGATTGAGGAAGAAGAAAATTCTTCAGTGCCGGTTGTACTTTGGGAACTTTCGGCGGCTGATGAATTTTCGCTTGACAGGTACGAAGATTGCCCCAAAAAGTATTACAAAAAAGTTATAGCAGTTGAGACTGCCGAAGGTACAATTTCAAACGTGATGGTTTACGTAATGCACGAAGAATACCCGCTTAACCCGCCCGATACTCACTACTACGCGGCGATTTTTGACGCCTATGAAAAGTTCGGCTTAGATTCTGCAAAACTGGAAGAGGCTTTAAAATTCAGCGACCGATACCGGCGCACTTTCAATTTTAGCTGAGGCGGAATCCAGCTGACAACAAAATTTGGGAACAACAGCCCCGCGAGTCTTCAAAGGCTTACGAGGCTTTTTGTATTTACAGGGATTTGGGCGCAGGGCGTACGCTTAAAGCGGTTGCGCAAAGGTTACGCAAAAGTTACACCATTATCCGACGTTGGAAAGTCGAATGGGACTGGGATATAAGGGCAGGCGCGTGGGATAATGCTATAGCTGAAGCGGCGATTAAAAAGGCGTCCGGCGAATACGCCAAAATGCTTGAGTCTCAAATTAATATCGGTAAAATGCTACAGTCTAAGGCGGCTAAGGCACTTTTGACTATCAATTTTGACGACGCAGAAATTAAGCATTTACCGTCATTACTTGAGATGATAAACAGCGGCGTAAAAATCGAACGCACATCAAGGGAACTAACAGAAATTGCCGCCGAAAAGAATCAGCGGCAAAATTTGACGATAAATATTATTGCGCGGGAACCCGCTGGAGGTGAGGGAGATTGATTGAAGATTTGGGAAAGGCAAAAGAAAGAATCTGAAAAAGCATTTGCGGCTTTTAAAATGTTTCTGGATTTAGGCGACGAACGCACTCAACAAAAAGTAGCAGAAAAGTCAAATAAAGACGCAAGCTTGATACATCGCTGGGCGTCAGATTATAATTGGCAGGAACGGGCGCGGGCTTGGGATAATTCCCTGCTTGAATTGAAACGCCGCAATTACGCTAAACGTTACAATCAATTTCTCGATAAGCAATTCAAGGGCAATGAACGTATTCAGGAATTATTGTTAAAAGTGTTGGAAGAAAAAGACATCGCAAAAATCAGTTGGAAGTCGTGGACGGAATTATACCGCTCCAACTGTACTGAAATGATTGAACTTGCAAAAAGTTTGGGCGTTGCCACTACTACCGACAATGAAATTACGATAAACATTACGGCGGCTGAAAAACAGGAAAGCGTGAAGAGCGATGATGATAAATAAGGAAGTCAATCCGCACTTCAAAGATTTTTTGCTTGACTGGGATTCAAGCTACTATTTTTTAGTTGGAGGCTATGGTTCGAGTAAATCCTACCATATTGCACTGAAAATCGTATTGAAACTGTTTCAGGAGGTTAGAGTATGCTTAGTTGTTCGTGAAGTTTTCGACACTATCCGTGACAGTTGCTACGCGTTGTTTCAAGAAATTTGCAGTAGCCTTGACCTTGACGACGTGTTAAAATTTACGCGCTCGCCTATGCAAATCAATTTCCCTAACGGTAGTAAAATTATCTTCCGCGGGCTTGATAAACCGGCTAAGTTAAAATCTATCCACAATATCAGTTTGATTTGGCTTGAAGAGTGTAGCGAATGTTCGTACAACGCCTTCAAGGAATTAATCGGTCGTCTGCGTCATCCGTCGTTGAAACTTTTTATGTTGCTGTCAACCAATCCTGTTTCAAAAAGTAATTGGTGCTACAAGCATTTTTTTACAGACAGGGAACTTGACGATAACATTTTGTACAAAAAAAGAATCCTGCGCGAGGGCGATACTTACTATCATCACAGCGTTGCTGACGATAATTTGTTTCTGCCGCCTGATTATATCGAAAAGCTAAACGAAATGAAAACCTACGACCCCGACCTGTACAGAATTGCTAGGCTCGGTAAGTTCGGCACTAACGGCACTAAAGTTTTGCCGCAATTTGAAATTATGAATCACGAATTGGTAATGGCGAATGTTGCCAAAATTCCCGCGCGTTTCCACTTCGCAGGTTGCGATTTCGGCTACGAAGTTTCATATGACGCCGTTGTTAAAATGGCAGTTGACGACGACAATAAAATTTTGTATCTTTATGACGAATTTTATAAAAACCATTTGACGACGCAGGAATTAGCGGCGGCAATTAAGAAAATGCTTGAACCTGAAGAAATATTACGTTGTGATTCAGCGTCGCCTCGTGAAATTGAAGAGTTAAGGCGGTACGGGATAAAAGCTGTCGCCGCCAAAAAATGGAACGGCGGCACCAGACACGCCCGCCTTGATAACTTACGCAAAGTAAAATCTTTCCACAAAATTATTTGCTCGGACGCTTGCCTAAGCACTATTAAGGAGTTAGCAGAATTGACTTATAAAACCGATAAAGACGGCAATATTATTGCTGATGAATTTAATATCGATTCACATTGTCTTTCAGCTATTTGGTACGGACTTGATACCTTTTATATCACAAGCCCGAAATATCTGCTTAGCCGCAAAGATATATTCGGCTATTGAGGAGCGTTAAAATGTACCAAATTTTCAATGAAGACTGTTTGGAAGGTATGAAGAAAATCCCCGCCGGTTCGGTAGATATGATTCTGACAGACCCGCCTTACGGATTAACTCAAAATTTTTGGGATAAACCATTGTCCCCCCTTTTGCTCTGGGAACGGATAAAGCGGCTTATAAAAGCAAACGGAGCCACTTTGTTGTTTTGTCAACAGCCTTTCACAACAGAATTAATTGAAAGTAACCGTAAAGATTTTAAATATTCGTGGGTATGGTATAAACGTCAGTGTAGCGGTTTTCTCAACGCCAAAAAGCAACCTTTGCGGAATTGTTCAGATATTGCAGTTTTCTACAGCGGGCAGTGCACGTACAATCCAATAATGAAAAAAGGAAAGCGTACCTTAAAATCTACCGGCGGGATTTCGCCTAATTATGGCAAATTTAAGTACAACCCGCACGTTTCAGAAGATTATTACCCGACGTTATTTTTGGATTTTCCTTTACCGAGATTTAAAGGCGGGCACCCTACCCAAAAACCGGTAGACTTGTTGGAGTACTTGATAAAGACTTACACGAACGAGGGCGAAACAGTTTTAGACGCGACAATGGGCAGCGGCAGTACAGGCGTTGCGGCTATGAATACAGGCAGAAAATTTATCGGCTTTGAGACAGAAAAGAATTTCTTTGACATAGCCGAAAAGCGAATAAGTGAGGCACTTGCACTTAAACAGCAGGAACTTTTTTACAATGGAGGCAAACAAAATGATTGATACAAAACTTGAGAATTTTACAGCGACTGAAGCGGCTGACGCAGGATTAATTGACGCAGTAAACCGCGGCGAGGTTAAAATCAGCGGCACTTACGAATTGACGCCGAAAGATTTAACCTTTGAACAAAATAATTTCGTCTTCAACGATAAATTCGGCTTTTTGCGTGTCGGCAATTTCACTGACGCCGACGAACTTATGAAATTTTGGGAAATGTGCGGCTTTAAGATAAAATGAGACTGACAATAAATAAAAGCGAATTGACGCTGAAAGATATTGGCGACGCCGTACGCGCACATTGGCAGGACGCCGCCTACAAGCTCAAGCTGAAAAATTATTACGTAGGCAAGCACAGCATTTTGGGCAAACGCGGCAGGGATAATACCAATGTCAATAACCGCCTCGTAAGCAATTACGCCGCCTACATTTCCAATATCAGCACAGGCTTTTTCATTGGGCAGCCGATTGTTTATAAATCTGTCAACAACGAACAAAGGCTTGAAACTTTGCTTGACATTTTCAAGTACAACGATGAACAGGCGCATAATTTGGAACTTGCCGAAGAGGCAAGCATTACCGGCGACGCCTACGAATTTTTGTACCTTGACGGCGACGCCCAAATTAGACTTGCAACCGTACCTTCCGAAGAAATTATTTTAATCTGCGATTCTACTTTGGAGCAAAATATTCTGTATGCTATTCGCCATTTCCGCGTTTACGGCTTAAACCTTGTCAGCTATGATGAATTTGTTGACGTGTACGACTCAAAAAACGTTACGCACTACAACTACAGCGGCGGCAACTTGAAATTAATCAGTACCGAGCCTCACTACTTCGACGATGTACCGATTATCGAATTCCCCAACAACCGCCAACACCGCGGCGACTTTGAAGACGTGATAACGCTGATTGACGCCTATAATATGGCGCAGTCTTTGACGCTTGACGATCTGCAAGATTTTACTGACGCCTTTTTGTTAATCAAAGGTATGCACGTAGGCAGCGATGAAGGCGCAAAAGATTTACGCCGCAGAAAGATTATTGAACTCGAAGACAGCGGCGACGCTCGCTGGCTGATTAAAGATTTAAACGATACCTACGTTGAAAACGTCAAAACGCGCCTGCAGAAAGATATTCACAAGTTTTCAAATATCCCCGATATGAGCGATGACAGCTTTGCAGGGAATGTTTCCGGCGTTGCTATCAAATACAAATTGATAGGCTTGGAACAAATACGCAGCCGCAAGGAACGTGAATTTAAAAAAGCCTTGCAACGGCGAATTGAACTTGTCAGCGGCATTTTAAAATTAAAGTCCCTGCCGCCGATTGATTTTAGGGAGATTGATATTCAGTTCACGGCGAATATCCCCGCCAATTTGCAGGAACAGGCAACCATTGTACAAGGTCTGGACGGGATTATTTCACAGAAAACCTTGCTAAGCTTGTTGCCTTTCGTCACAAATCCCGCTGAAGAAATTGACGAACTCAAGCGGGAAAAGCAGGAAGATTTACCTGCTGACGATTATAATTTTGAACATAATCACGAGGTTACCGACGATGAAATACAATGAATTTGTTGATTATTTCGTTTTAATTTTTACGGCGTTTGTGATTGTCGTAGCCGGAATTGACATTTTGGACAGCGACTATTTAAGAGCCACTTACATTTTGACTAGCGGCGCGTTAATCGTTTCTTTCAACTGCTACTGCCAAATTCGTGATGTGCGCCGTAAGCTCGATAAAAGATTTTAGCGGAGGTTGCCTATGTACCAAATTTTCAATGAAGACTGCCTCGAAGGTATGAAGAAAATCCCCGCGGGCTCGGTAGATATGATATTGACAGATTTACCTTACGGAGTTATGGCTTATGATTTTGGGAAGAAGCTCCCCCCCCCCTTGCTATGGGA
>JAFSZS010000071.1 GCA_017455645.1 Selenomonadaceae bacterium
AGCAACCGTCATCGCAAGACTTCCCCTTTCTTAAATATTTATTCAGTTGGTGATTATTTTAAAACTTTTAAAAAATTTGTCAATATTGCGCCGCCTAACTCACGACTAAAGTCACGAGTGTGCGGCGGCGCGTTCATCAATTTGCGCCAAAATTTCGCCCGCTGAAACAGTATCGCCTTCCTGTACTAACAATTCGACAACTCGACCGGCGATTTTTGAATTTATATCAATTTCTTTGGCGTTGGCGCGCCCCCAAGTTATTTCAGATTCAACGGCGGCTTGATTGTTTCCCCAGCCAAACATTGCAAGCGAAACGATTAACAAAATTACAGCCGAAAATTTTTTCAAACGCTAAAATAAAAGCCCGTAGACACGCTTGAGAGCCTCCAGAATTAGTTTTCTAAGCCCGAGGGTACATTTATATCAAAAAAGTTCCAACGTGCTTTAAAATCGATTCTACGCGCAAATTTCGCCTCCCAAATTATTTTCTTTTCATACAGTAAATTTTTTGACAGGTTGAAAATAAATGTTAAAATAGGCGGCAGAAAATTAACTGGAAAGGAAAATTTTTATGACAGAAAAAGAAGTTTATGATTTGCTTGTTGAAACAAACGCAATTATGACAGGGCATTTTAAACTGACGAGCGGTAAACACAGCCCGCACTATGTAGAAAAATTTAACGTGCTCCAGCACCCGTTGATGACTGAAAAACTTTGTAAAGCCATTGCCGAACATTTCAAAGACGCAAATATTGAAACAGTTGTAGGACCTGTAACCGGCGGAATAATTTTGGCGCACGAAACAGGAAAAGCACTTGGAACACGCGCAATTTTTACCGAGCGCGTCGAAGGCAAAATGACATTTCGCCGCGGTTTTACATTGCACGAAGGCGAGCGCGTTTTGATTGTTGAAGACGTTGTAACAACGGGCGGCTCTGTTCGTGAAGTTATTGACGTTGTAAAAGAATTTGGCGGAGTACCGGTTGCAGTTGCAATGTTGGTTGACAGGAGCGGCGGCAAGGCAACTTTTGACGACGTGCCGAATTTTGCGCTGTTACATATGGACGTTGAAACTTACGAGCCGGAAAATTGCCCGCTTTGCAAACAAGGTATTCCGCTTACAAAACGCGGTTCAACGGGTAAAAAATAAAATGCTAAAAAATTTATCCGTGTGGAATTTTGCCCTGATTGAACACGCCGAACTGGAATTTGGCGAAGGCTTGAATATTTTGACGGGCGAAACGGGTGCGGGAAAATCCATTTTGATTGACGCCTTAAGCGCGGTACTCGGTCAGCGAACAGGTACAAATTTAATTCGTACCGGCTGCGAAAATCTGCGCGTTGAGGCAGTTTTTTTATTGGAAGAAAATTCCGCCGCCCGCAAAATTCTTTCTGAAATGGAAATTGAAATTGACGACGACACTTTAATTATCGCCCGCAAAGTTAATCGCAACTCCAAAAATAATTCTATCGTGGTAAACGGTTTTCACGTAACTTTGACAGCTTTAAAAAAAATCGGCGCGGCGTTGGTTGACGTGCACGGGCAAAACGAAAATCTTGCAATTCTGCGCGAAGAAAATATTTACAGCTTGATTGACGGCGCAAATTCAAATATTTTAAGCGCGTTGCAGGATTATAAAAAAATTTTTGAATCGTGGCGTACGCAGGTTAAAAATCTGGAAGAAAAAAAGCGCGCAATGCTTGACAGCGAACAACGCCTTGAAATGTTGCAGTGGCAAGAAAAAGAAATTTCGCAGGCAGATTTAAAGCCCAATGAAGATGAAGAATTGGAAAACGAATTAAACCGCCTTTCAAACGCCGAAAAAATTTCTGCGCACGTTGAGGAGTCTTGCCAACTTTTGTACGGCGATTCAGATTTAAATATTTTAACCGCGCTTGCCAAAGTCGAAAAAAATTTGAATGAAGTTGCACGTTTCGACACAAAATTAAATCCCGCGCTGGAAATGCTTACCGACGCCAAAATTTCACTGCAGGAAGTTTACAGCGATATTCGCGCCTACGCAGATATTTTTGACTTTTCGCCCGAAACTTTGGACGAAATTCAAAATCGAATGGATATAATTTACCGGCTCAAAAGAAAGTACGGCGATTCAGTTGAAAAAATTCTTGCACATTTAAAAAAAGTTCGTGCCGAAATTGCGGCGATTGAAAATTTTGATACTGATGTTGAAAGTCTCCAAAAATTAATTTCCACGCTCGAAGAACAAACAAAAAAACGCGCGGCAATTCTTTTTGAACTTAGAAAAAAAGCCGCTGAAAAAGTTTCCAAAGTCATTGAAAGGGAAATTCGGCGGCTCGGTATGCCCAAGGCGAAATTTATTTTGACAGTCGAAAATTCTGCAAAATTAACTTCCAACGGCGGCGATACTGCGAATATTTTATTTTCTGCGAATGTCGGCGAAGATTTAAAGCCGCTCTCAAAAATTGTTTCGGGCGGCGAACTTTCAAGAATTGCCCTTGCGATTAAAACTGTTTCGGCTGGGCGTGAAGATTCGGCGGCTACAATGATTTTTGACGAAATTGACGCGGGGCTCGGCGGAATTACCGCTAAAGTTGTTGCTGAATGTATCGCCAAAGTTTCAAAGTCTAAGCAAGTTTTGTGCGTTACACATTTGGCGCAAATTGCCTGTATGGCTGATATTCACATTCAAATTTCAAAATCTGACGACGGCAACCGCACTGTTACCAATGTTACAATCCTTGACGCTGAAAGCCGCGTGAATGAAATTGCGCGTATGGCGTCCGGCGTTGAAAATGAAGTTTCGCTTAAAAATGCCCGCTCTATGTTAGGGATATAGGGTTCAAGGGATATAGGGGATAGGGATAAAATTTTTCCCTGGTTCCCTGTATCCTTATTCCCCTAAACTATGATATAATTAAAAAAAATTGGGAGGAATTAATATGCCTTTGATTGATAACGACGATAAAAATTTAATCGAAAAAGAAATTTCAAGCGAAAATGTTTTTGACGGCGTACTTTTACACGTGCGCAAAGATTCTGTCGAATTGCCCAACGGACACAAGGCAACCCGTGAATGGATTAAGCATCCCGGAGCGTCGTCGATAATTCCGCTGTTGCCCGACAATCAAATTATTTTGGTGCGTCAATATCGTTATCCCGTCGCGCAGGTTACGCTTGAAGTCCCCGCCGGTAAACTCGATAAGCCCGATGAAGATCCCGTTGAATGTGCAATACGTGAACTTTCTGAAGAAACAGGCTACACCGCCGGCAAACTTTGGAAACTTACCACCATTGCAACAACGGTTGGCTTTTCAAATGAATTGATTCACTTGTACGCGGCTACAGATTTAACGCCCGGCAAAATTCACCCCGATTCAGACGAATTTATTAACGTGGTAAAAATGCCGCTTACTGCCGCGTTGCATTTGGTTGAAACGGGAAAAATTATTGACGCTAAATCTATCATTTCAATTTTACTTTTGGCAAAACAAATTTTTTTGAGTGAGACAAAATCCAATGCTTAAGAAATTTTTATTGGCGGCGTTTTTGATTTTTTCACTGCAGGCAACCGCGCAAGCAAACAACATTGTTAAAATCGTCAATGAAACTCATAAATCTATCACTGAAATTTATTTGGCTCCGACCGGCAGTGAAGATTGGCTTTTACACAGCGTAAATTATCTGCGCGACGGCGAATCCACAAATATTTATGTTGACTGGAGAAAATTTAAACCTCAAGCAATTTTGCGCTACTTTGATATTGGCGTAAACTACGACGACTTTACACAAAAAATTTGGTACGGGATTGACATTTCCAACATTTCAGAAATTAAACTTTTGCCGGAAAGTCATTCCGTAACTTTCAAAACTAACTCCTAAACGAAGGGAGCAATTCAATGTTTGATGATTTCGGATATTTTTTAATAAGAGCGATAACAAGTTTACCGGGAATAATAATTGCAATGGTAATTCACGAATGGGCGCACGCTCGCACGGCTTACGCATTGGGCGACCCTACGCCGCGAATGATGGGCAGATTAACTTTAAACCCCGCCGCGCACATTGATTTAATAGGCTTGCTGATGCTTTTCATTGTGCATTTCGGTTGGGCAAAACCCGTGCAAGTCAACCCCTACAATTTCAGAAACCCGCGCCGCGATGATATTTTAGTTTCGCTTGCAGGACCCGGCGCAAATTTTGTTACGGCGTTTGTAACTTTGATTGTGATGATTATTTTGGCAAAAATGGATTTCCCAATGTCTGAAGGAATGCAACTTGTATTTTCGGCGATTATGATTATCAACATAAATTTTGGGATTTTCAATTTAATTCCAATTCCGCCGCTGGACGGCTTCCACGTTTTGAAACAAATTTTGCCTTATGAACTTGCAGAAAAACTTGAGGGACTCGAACGCTACAGCTTTTTAATCTTGATAATAATTTTAATGACGCCGATAATCAGCGTGATTTTTGTACCGATGCAAAGATTAGTTTTGGGAATTTTTCAAGGGATTGTGGGAATTTTTTTATGAAAATTTTTGTAGGGCTGGGAAATCCCGGCGCAGAATATGCAAATACAAAGCACAATGTAGGCTTTATGCTTGCAGACAAATTGGCGGCTGAACTCTGCGCGACGGATTGGCGAAATAATTTTAACGCGCTAATTGCTGAAAGTTTTGTTGACGGCGAAAAACTTTTGATAGTGAAGCCGCAAACTTTTATGAACTTAAGCGGCGAGGCAGTCGAGGCGGTAAAAAATTTTTACAAAGTTGACGCTGAAAATTTAATCGTGGCTCATGACGATATGGATTTACCCGTTGGCACAATTCGCCTTCGCCCAAAAGGCAGCAGCGGCGGTCACAAGGGAATTGAATCAATAATTTTTCATTTGGCTTGGGAGCAAAATTTTCCGCGTGTAAGAATTGGAATTGGACGCCCGCCGGAAAATTGCCCTGTCAATTCGCACGTTTTGAGTAATTTTAATTCTGAAGACGCGCCCAAAATTGCCGCGGCGATTGAAAATTTGGTTCCTGCCGTACTTTGCATTTGCCGCGAGGGGATTAACAACGCCATGAACAAATTTAATTCGCACAAAATTAGGGAGTAGGGAATAGGGAATAGGGAGTAGGGAATAGGGAATAGGGAGTAGGAAATAGAAAAATGTTTTCACTATTCCCTACCCACTACCCACTATTCCCTAAAACTGACTGAAAGGAAGTTTTTCAATGATACGGGTATTACTTGCCGAAGATGACGCAAAACTCGGCAGATTAATAAGTTATATGCTAATGCAAAACCGCGTACAAGTCGAATGGGTACAAAACGGCGCGGATATTTACGAATATGCAATGTATTCGGAGTACGATATTTTAATTTTAGACTGGATGATGCCGAACGTCTCGGGAATTGACGCTTGCCGCCAACTGCGCGAAGCCGGCTACGAAAAAGCAATTCTAATGTTGACAGCCAAGGATTCGGTTGAAGACAGAGTTACTGGACTTGACGCCGGCGCAGATGATTATTTGGTTAAACCTTTTGAATTTGACGAACTTTTGGCAAGGTTACGCGCCTTGAGCCGCCGCAGTACTCAAAAAATTCAACAGGAAATTGTGGAAGTCGGCGAATTTACTTTGAACCGTACCACAAAAGTTTTAAAGAAAAAAAATCAAGTAATTCAACTTTCGCCGCGTGAATTTCAGCTTTTCGATTTACTGTCTCAAAATTTGGGCGTGGTTGTACCGCGTGAAATTATTTTGGACAGAATTTGGGGAAGTGAACGTGATATTACTTCCAACAACATTGATTCGTATATGAAAATTTTGCGCAAAAAATTAAATGACGTTGACGGCAGCATTTCAATAAAAACCGTGCGCGGAATCGGCTACCGGCTGGAGGCGTAATTTGGAAATTTTCCGCAACAGCCGTTTTCGTTTAACTTTGGTTTATTCTTCGATAATGTGTATTTTTCTGATTCTGCTGATTTTTGTTGTAAGATTTACTGTTGATTGGTCAATGTCTTCAGAACAAGCGCACGAACTTTCTGACGCGGCGGACGGCGTTGCAGAGGCTCAAGCCTATCACATTCAACACCCCAACGCCGTTATCGACGAAAACCGCTATTACCGAAATACCAATGACAGATTATTTTTTTACATTTTCGACGAATGGGGGCAACTTGTAGATTTTGTGCGCGCGTCCTTCAAAGTGGAGCCGTTTATTTTGGAATGGATGAATCCCGAAAAAATTCCCAACGGCGAAATTAAAACTTTTCGACACCCGACTGAAAGCGGACAAATGCGCTCTATCATGATGATTTCAAAAAAAATTCGTATCGCTGACATTGAGCAAACGATTTATGTTGGAAAAGATGTAACTGCAATAAATTCCGGCTTGCAAAAAGCAACTTACGCGCTGGTAGTTTTGGGCTTGCTTGCCTTGATAATCGCAACTGTAATTGGTTACGTAATGGCGGGGCGGGCGATTGTTCCAATGAAGGAAGCCTACGAAAAACAAAAACAATTCGCCGCCGACGCCTCGCACGAATTGAGAACGCCGCTTGCAGTTGTTATGGCGTCCGCTGATTTACTTTTAGCTGATAAATCGATACAGAATCCGCTCCTGCGCGAAGTTCTGGAAGATTTAAAAAGCGAAGTCAAAAAAATGTCAAAACTTGTAAGTGATTTGTTAATGGTTGCACGCAGCGATAACAACGCGCTGAAAGTTAAAATTCAAAAACTTGACTTGGGAAAATTGCTTGAACAAAATATCCGAATGATGACGCCGCTTGCCGAGAAAAAAAATATTGCGCTTATCGGCGTAGATTTAAAAAAAGTTACGATACAGGGCGATGAACAAAAAATTAAACAGCTGATTTTAATTCTTGTCGACAACGCAATAAAATATACAAACAGCGGCGGAGAAGTTTTGGTTACGCTTGAAAATTTTGACGAAGACCGCGTTATTTTTTCAGTCAAAGACAGCGGTATTGGAATTGCCCAAGAAGACCAGGAAAGAATTTTTGAAAGATTTTACCGCGTCGATAAAGCGCGCTCGCGTGAAATGGGCGGCAACGGCTTGGGACTTTCAATCGCAATGGAAATTTTGCGCTTGCACGAAGGTAAAATTTCTGTCAACAGTGAATTGGGCGCAGGAACCAAATTTACTGTTGAACTCAAAACTAAATTGGAGAAATTTTAAAATGAAAAAATTTTTTAAAGTAATTGCGGCGGTATTAACCTTCGCAATATTTTTTTTACCCGTAAAAGTTTTGGCGGCTGACGCGTGGGCAGTTGCGGCTGAAGCGGTCGGAGTTTTGGCGGTTTATAAATCTGTTTTAAAATCAATGCTGGAAATGGGAAATGACGTAAACGCGCAAATGTCGGCACGCAAGCAGGATATTGAAACCAATGGCACTTCAAAAAATCCCCGCGATATTCAACTTGTCGATGATATTATGAATCGGCTGATAAATTCCGGCGCGTACGAATTGCGCGTAAATTCTTTGCCGTTCGTTTGGAATGTCAACGAGAGCGAAAAGTTTAACGCCTCCTGCTACCCAATGAATTATGTTACCGTAAATTTGGGCTTGCTGAAAAATTTAAATTACGACGAAAATAAAATTGCCGCAGTTTTGGCGCACGAATTGACGCACGGAATTGAGCAACATTCGGCGAAAATTTACGCAAATGCAATGGCGCAACAAATGGGCGCGGTTATGCTCGGCGCAAATATCAACAGCGCAAATGTTGACTGGAGCAAAGTTGCCGGTATGGTAAATTATTCAATCGCCAAAAGTGTAATAACGCCCGCCGAATACGCGGCTGACGAAGGCGGCTTTTACCTTATGACGAGCGCGGGCTTTAATCCCGGCGGCGGCGCAGCGGCTATGGCTAAAATGGATTATTATTTTCGATACGAAACGCGGGATTTTTTGGAATTTGACGCGCACGATAAACCCGGCGAACAAACTTTTTCAGACCACCCCGAAACTGAAATGCGCGAGGAAAAACTTTCACAACTTTTGACAGATTACAGTTGCGGACATGTTACGGTAAAAAAAGTTGACCGCGCTTACAAAGTTTTAATTGACGGCAGGGAAATTTACACGGCAAATTATCAAAACGCCGCAGATAACGCTTACTATTTCGCCGGTGGATTGGCGCGGGCTTTTCATGATTATAATTCGGTGGACGGCTGGAATTTTCGCAAGGGCAAAGGCAGCAGCACAGATTTTTTGAATGACGATAAAGTTTTTAAGCAGGTTAAGGAAATTGCTTTTCTGGAAAATAACGGCGGTAAAATTCGTGACGCCGTAACTTTGGCTTATCAAAATGAAAATCCCAAAAATCGCCAGAAATATTTTGACGCCGAAAAGAAACGCCTTGACTATTGGAAAAAAATAAAAGCCGAAAGTCTCACTGCAAAAAAAGACGCCGCCAAACAGCTTAGAATCAACGCAGACGCTTACAGCGACCACGGCGAGGGTAAACTTGCCTTGCAGGAAATTCAACGCGCCCTTGCGGCGAAAAATCAAGATGACGTGCCGGAATGTTTGGCGATACGCGGGCGCGCCAAGGCAATTTGCGGCGATTATGCAGGCGCGCTCAAAGATTGTAATGACGCACTCGCGCAGGACTCAAAAAATCTTTTCAACTTTTTAAATCGTGCGGACGTTTATAAAATGCGCGGCGAATTTGAACTTGCCTTGAAAGATATTGATACAGCTTTACAAATGGATTCTGAAATTTGGGCGTCGTACAAATTGCGCGGCGATATTTTCGACGAACTCGGCAACACTTCAAAGGCTGAAGAAAATTACCGCCGCTGTTACGAATTGACGAAAAAAAATCCGCGCTCCATTCCTGAAAAATATCTTGAGAAAATCGACGCGGACGCCTACAAAAAATTAGTGGAAAGGGAAAAGGGAAAAGTAGAAAGTGATAAATAAAAATCCCTAATCCCTAAAACCTAATCCCTAAGATTGCCAAAATTCGCCCGTCAAAATATCAACGCAGGAAAGGTAGCCGTTAAAATCTTTGGCGCGTGTATCAAGCAGCAAAATATTTTTGTGCGTGATTCTTACCGGCTGAAGTGTATCAAGTTCCGAAAATTGCGGCAAAAAGTAATTCATAATTTTGCGCGGGCTTTTATGACCAACGATAAATACCGCGTCGCCGTTGTAACTTGCGTAAAAATTTTCCTGTTCCCAAATAAATTCGTCCTTATCCTGTTTTTCAAGCGGCTTTTCGGGATTAATTCCGGCGTGACAAAAAATATAATCCCTGCCGCCGATTTTTATTTTGTGGTACAGCGGCAAATTTTTTATAAAATCTTGAATCTGTTTGATAAAAGCAGCTTCTTCAATCGTCGTGGGGCGCAGGCTTGCAAAATATCCCAAAAAAGCTTCGTCAATGTTTCCAAGCAACATTTTGATATTTTCATTCAAATTTTTTTCCATTAACCAACTTAGCGTCTTGAAATTTTTGTTGCCGCCTTCAAAATAATCTCCCAAAAAAATTACAAAGTCTTTATCTGTCACGGAAATTTTTTCCCATAACGAAATTAATTTTTCAAAACTTGCGTGAACGTCGCCTATTGCCAAAATTCTTTTGTACGGCGTGTCATTTTTCGTTGGAATTAAATCCTGCATTGCGATAAAATTTTTTTCCATTTTCACAACTCCCAACAAAAAACACCTCCAATAAAAAATCTGAAGGTGTTTTAATTTTTAATAATGCGGGTGTAATTTCACGTAGTCAACAGGACGGCTCCAATCCACGTGCACGCCGGTATTTTCCCAAAGGCGCGTCAAGGCAAGTTTCAAACTTTCGGCGTCGGCTTGAGGATTTATTTTTTCTGACGTGAAATCTAAAAGCGTTTCGTGCGGAATTTTTATTTCGTGAATTTCTGACAAAAATTTTTCTGCCTTGCGCTTGCCTTCCTCATCGCCGAGCACAACTATAACTTTTTTGGTTGCCTCGTCAAATTCAACGTAACCTAAATTTTCGCCGTAACTTATTGCTACACTAAAATTTTCAGTCAATTTTTCACCGTTACAGAGAACTTATAAAAAGTTATAAACTTTAATGTCTCATTCCTAATTCAACGCGTCCGCTTTCGTCGTAACTAATCGCGTTTGCTGTGACGCTC
>JAFSZS010000072.1 GCA_017455645.1 Selenomonadaceae bacterium
AGCAACCGTCATCGCAAGACTTCCCCTTTCTTAAATATTTATTCAGTTGGTGATTATTTTAAAACTTTTAAAAAATTTGTCAATATTGCGCCGCCTAACTCACGACTAAAGTCACGAGTGTGCGGCGGCGCGTTCATCAATGAAAGCGGCTTATTCAGTTTGATTCTTTCTTCCAAACTTCCTGACGCTAAAAAGTTCAAACGCTGGGTAACTTCCGAAGTTTTACCCGCTATTCGCAAAACAGGCAGGTATTCGTTGCACAAAAATGAAAATGCAGTTGCAGTTCAAAATCAACCAATTTTAAAATCTACAATAGCAGCTATAGCAGTTCAAGACGCGGCAACAATTATGAAAACTATGGAAAAAGATTTTGGCGTAAAACCTGGAATTGCTGCGGCAACTGCGATTTCTATTGTCGAAGAACTCAACGAAATTAATCTTGCCAAAGTAAAAAATGCTCTTCCTGCCGCTGAACACGAAATTGGACGCTTTAACGCTACTCAACTTGCAAAACGTGTTGGCTTAAAATCTGCGCAGGCAGTCAACAAAAAATTGCTTGAACTCGGCTTGCAAGAAAAAGACGAAAACGGCGGCTACATTTTGACAGAAAAAGGCAAAGAATACGGCGAGGCAATACCTTTCGACAATCACGGGCACGCAGGCTACCAAATTAAGTGGACAGAGGAAGTTGTAGAATTTTTCAAGTAGAAATTTTTTAACTGCACAAAAAAGGGATATAGTGGAAAATTTTTCCAGCCCTATATCCCTTTTTCCCTTTAACCCTATACCCCTATTTACCTTCCTTGCCGAGCGCAACGCTGATAGGTACGGTAGTTTCTTTGTCGTAGCAAGTAAAAGCGTGGTCAACAAGATTTTTATCAGGCGCAGGAGTAACTGCACTGACAAGCGGCACGATAATTAACCCTGCAAGCATTGCAAACGCGCCCGCATTAATAGGCGATTGAAGAATTGCGGGAAATTCCGGACGAATCAACATATTAGCAGTCATTAAAACTGTACCGAATAAAAAGCACGCCCAACAAGAAGCCGTTGTAACTTTCTTTGAGTACAGCGAATACATAAACGGCGCAAGAAACGCGCCCGCCATTGCGCCCCAACTGACGCCCATTAACTGCGCAATGAATGTTACCGAGCTTGTATACTGAATCAGCGCAAGTACCGCCGAAATTGCAATGAATACCACAATCAGCCCGCGCATATATAAAACTTGTGCAGATTGACTCATATTTTTAATAATGTTGTCTTTGATTAAGTCGATTGTCAAAGTTGAACTTGACGCAATTACCAAAGATGAAAGCGTTGACATTGACGCAGATAAAACCAAAATTACAACAAGCGCGATCATACTTTCAGAAAGTCCCGATAACATTGTAGGAATAATTGAGTCGAAGCCGTTTGCTTTAATGTCAATTTGGTCTGAAAACAATCTGCCGAATCCGCCCAAAAAGTAACAGCCGCCCGCCACTACAAAGGCAAACATTGTTGAAATAATTGTACCTTTTTGAATTGCCTGTTCATTTTTTATTGCGTAGAATTTCTGTACCATTTGAGGAAGTCCCCAAGTTCCCAGCGAAGTCAAAATTACCACGAACATTAAATTAATTGGGTCCGGTCCAAAGAATGAAGAAAAAATCCCGGGCGTTGTTGTAACAGTTTCGTCAGTGATTCTTGCCAAGCCGTCCAACGCCGCCATAAAGCCGCCCTTTGATTCAAGTACCGCGTAGATAACCGCGCTTATTCCAACGAGCATTACCATTCCTTGAATAAAATCATTAATCGCAGTTGCCATGTAGCCGCCGGCGACAACGTAAATTGCCGTTAAAATCGCCATTAACGTAATACAAACAGTATAATCAATGTCAAACGCCATCCCAAAAAGTCTTGATAAGCCGTTGTAAAGTGAGGCGGTGTACGGTATCATAAAAATAAAAATTATAATTGACGCGCCAATTTTTAAAGCCTTTGAACCAAAACGCTTGCCAAAAAATTGTGGCATTGTTGCGCTGTCCAAATGTTGGCTCATTATTCTTGTACGTCTGCCCAAAATAAACCACGCCATCAGCGAGCCGATTAAAGCGTTGCCGATTCCTGCCCAAGTTGCCGCAATTCCATATTTCCAGCCGAATTGCCCCGCGTAGCCTACAAATACAACCGCAGAAAAATAACTTGTGCCGTAAGCAAACGCAGTAAGCCACGGTCCAACACTGCGCCCGCCCAATACAAAGCCGTCAACGTCCGTTGCGTGCCGCCTGCAGTACAAGCCAATTCCTATCAGCACGGCAAAATATACAATCAGTAAAGCAATTTTCATTTTTCAGCCTCCATTTTTAGGGAATAGCCAATAGGGAATAGTTTTTTTCTAATCCCTACTCCCTACCCACTACTCCCTATTTATTCGTTTTCAATTCCAAGAAAGTAATTTACCGACGGCTCAAAAAAATCTTCAAACGCCGCCATCGAATTATTGGTTTCAAGGCGCATTTCTAAAATTTTTCCCGTTGCATTGTCCACAAAAATTATAAAGCCGGATTCACGCTCGTAATTTTCAAGCCGGTTGTTGTAGCTGTAGTAAAAATAGGCGTACGCGGTTTTTTCTGTGCCAACTTTTTCAAAATCTGCGCGACCGTACAAATCAAAAATTTTTTCACGATTCATACCGACGGCAAGTCCCGCGGGCGTCGTCCAGCCGTTGTTTTCCCTAACAATTATGCTAAAAATTTTGTGTTGGTCTGCAAGATAACCAATTTCAACGCCGCTCCCGTATTTGCAGGTTGAAAGATATTCAACGCCGCGCTCGTTTGTATCAGGCAAGCCGTAAAGTTCAACCATATAATCACTTGAACTGCCGAAAGTTAAGCCGCCCAAATACATTTCAGAACGAGGCATTGACGCGCTGCAAAAATTGTTGCCGAAAATTGCAAACGCGCTTAAAATAATTGCGATAAAAAATTTCTTCATTAAAGTTTTCCTTTCTGAATTGGAATTGAGGTAAAAAAATGGTAATTGATATTCATACGCACATTTTCCCCGACAAAATCGCCGCTGAAGTCATAGAAAATTTGAGCAAAAAAAGCCGCGCCAAATATTTTTCAGACGGCACTTTGAGCGGGCTGTTAGATTCAATGAAAAAATTTGGCGTCGATAAATCTGTAGTTTTGCCGGTTGCAACCGCGCCGCGTCAAGTTGAAAAAATTAATTCCTACGCCGCCGCAATGAATGAAAAATTTTTCGCGCAGGGGATAATTTATTTTGGCTGTATTCATCCTGACTTTGAAAATTTTCGCGCAGAATTAAGCCGCGTTAAAAATTTGGGCTTGAAAGGGATTAAAATTCACCCAATTTATCAAGGCGTAAATCTTGACGATAAAAAATTTTTGCAGATATTGTACCGCGCCGCCGAATTGGATTTAATCGTTGTAACGCACGCGGGATTGGATATCGGATTTCCGGGCGTTGTGAATTGTTCGCCGGAAATGGCGCGGCACGTCGTCAAAGAAATTGGCGAATTTAAATTTGTTTTGGCGCACATGGGCGGCTGGAAAAATTGGGACGAAGTTGCAGAAGTTTTGGCGGGTACAAATATTTTTATGGACACTGCCTTTTCAACCGGCACAATTCCTGCGCGAAGTGATTTTGTTTGGCGTGCTGAAGATTTAAAACTTTTGAGCGTTGAGGGGTTTATGAAGTTATACAAAATTTTTGGCGCAGATAAAATTTTATTCGGCACTGACAGCCCCTGGAGTTCGCCCAAAACTTCGATTGACTTTATAAAAAATCTGCCAATTTCTGACGTTGAAAAAAAGAAAATTCTCGGCGGCAACGCAGAGAAACTTTTAACGCTATGAAATTTTATAGTATCTAAACAAAAATTGCGTTCTTGCGAAAAATTTTTTGACGATTATAATTGCAGAAAATTTTGGAGGTTGAACGCAATGAAAATTGAAATTTGGTCAGATTATGCTTGCCCCTTTTGTTACATTGGCGAAAAACGCCTTGAAAAAGCACTCGCTACAATTCCCGATAAAAATATTGAAGTAATTTTTAAAAGTTTTGAGTTGGACCCTACCGCGTCAAAAAATGTTGTTTCAAGCACGGTTGACAGATTCGCCCAAAAGTACGGCTTAACAAAAACTGAAGCCGCTGAAAGAATTGAGCAAATTTCTGAAATGGGACGCGCTGAAGGTATTGATTTTAAATACGCCGAAACACGCTATACAAATACTTTTGACGCGCTCCGCCTTACAAAATTTGCGCAGGACAAAGGGCACAATGAAATTATCGGCAAACTTTTTGACGCTTACTTTACAAAAAATCTTGAGCTTGCAAATCACGACGTACTCAAAAAAATTGCCGCCGAATGCGGGCTTGATTCTGCGGAAGTCGAAAAAATTTTATCCGGTGATAAATACGCCGCCGAAGTTCGCGCAGATGAAATGCAAGCGGCGCGTTTAGGCGTTCACGGCGTACCATTTTTTATTGTTGGCGGCAAGTACAGTTTATCCGGCGCACAACCCGCAAAAATTCTGCAACAAGCGATTGAAGATTATCTTGCAGAAAATTCTTTGGACGGTATGACTTGCGGCGCGGACGGTTGCAAATTTGACGCTTAATCTTGCGCCTTTATCCACTGTCTAATTTCTGAAAGTGATTCAACCA
The DNA here is from genome assembly GCA_017455645.1 of Selenomonadaceae bacterium. Taxonomy (GTDB): domain Bacteria; phylum Bacillota; class Negativicutes; order Selenomonadales; family Selenomonadaceae; genus Quinella. The sequence continues at coordinate 4,678 of JAFSZS010000072.1, forward strand.
ACTTGACGCCGTTTTCAGTCAAAGAATATTCGACGTGCGGCGGTATTTCGTTAAACTGTTCGCGGTGTACGATATTTTCTGCTACAAGATTTTTTAAAATTTTCGTCAGCATTAAATCTGTTATCCCGTTAAGTTCGCGTTTTAATTGGTTGAATCTTATTTTTTTATATTCGTAGATAATCCAGATTAATTTGATTTTCCACTTGCCGCCCAAAATATCGACGGCGCGTTCAAGCGGGCAATCTTTATCTGCAAATTTTGTTTCCATAAAAATTTTCCTTAAGGCGGTGTTAAAATGATTTTTCAAGTTGAAGTTCACGGCGTGTTTGCCACAAATTCATATTTTTACATTGACGACAAAACTAACAGCGGCTTTTTGATTGACCCGGGCGCACAAGCCGAAAAACTTTTGAAAATAATTGCTGAAAAAAATTTTACGATTGAAAAAATTTTGTTGACGCACGGGCATTTTGACCACATTGGAGCCGCCGCCGAAATTCAGCAAAAATTAAACATTCCAATTTGTATGCAGAAAAACGGCAAAATTTACGCCGAAAATCCCGCGTGGAATATGTCAGCCGCCTTTAGCAATGAAATTATTTTGGAAAATGTAACTTACCTTGACGATTACAGCGAAATTGTTTTGAGTACGAATGAAAATTTCAAATTGAAAATAATTCCCTGCGCGGGGCATACTACCGACGGCGCAATTTATTACAGCGAAAAAGACGGCGTTGCATTTGTCGGCGATACAATTTTTTTGGGAAGTTACGGGCGTACGGATTTTTATGGCGGCGATGAAAAAATTTTGTTTGAAAATATCAAGTCAAAAATTTTTACTTTGCCTGATGAAACATTTTTACTTTCAGGGCATACGCCGCCAACTACCGTACAAGCGGAAAAAATTAATTTCAGCCACTTTTTTTAAACTTCAGCAATTTGTTCTTGAGATAAAGACTTTAAACCTTTTTCAGCCAAAAGTGCCTCTGATTTTTTCGTATCCTTGACGCGGAAAATCATGTAGGCATTTTTTTTGCCTGCGAAGGCGTACATATATTCTACGTTGACATTTGCCGCGGTAAAATTTTTCAAAAGTTTGTTAAGCCCGCCCGTTTCGTCTGAAATTGCATACACTAAAACCGGCGTGAATGTTGCAACAAAATTTGCTTCCTTCAAAACATTTGTTGCCTCGTAAACGTCATTGACAATCAGCCTTGCAATTCCGAAATCGTTTGTATCCGCCAAAGACAGCGCACGGATATTTATTCCGCCGTTTGCCAAAACTTCTGTCATTTGGTTTAAAGTACCGGGTTTATTTTCCAGAAAAACTGAAACTTGATTTACTGCCATTGTATTCGCTCCTTTCAGTGCTCATTAGGGAATAGTGGGTAGGGAATAGTGAATAGTGAAAAGTTTTTTCTACTCCCTACTCCCTATTGGCTACTCCCTAAATCTTCCGCTTATCGATGACGCGGACAGCTTTACCTTCACTGCGCGTAATGGTTTTCGGCGCAACAAGATTAACTTTCGCCTTGATACCGAGCATTGAATGCAAGCCGCTTTCCAAAACTTTTTTGCGGTTTTGAACTTCAGCAACATTATCTGTAAACATTTCGGGCGTCATTTCAACATTAATATCGAAAGTATCTGTGTTGTTAATTCTGTCAACAATAATCTGATAGTTAGCCGCGTAACCGTTTTTCATCAGCACGGTTTCAATTTGACTTGGGAAGACGTTGACGCCGCGAATAATCAGCATATCGTCCGAACGCCCTTTAGGTTTTGTCATTTTAACGTGCGTGCGCCCGCAAGAACATTTTTCACGAGTCAAAGTACAAATATCACGGGTACGGTAGCGCAGGAGCGGAAAAGCTTCCTTGTCAAGTGAAGTGAAAACCAATTCGCCTTGTGTACCTTCCGGCAAAACTTCGCCGGTATTTGGGTCAATAATTTCTGCAATGAAATGATCTTCGTTAATGTGCATACCCGTTTGAGCTGAACATTCAAAGGAAACGCCGGGACCGGAAATTTCGGTTAAGCCGTAAATGTCATAAGCTTTAATTCCCAAAGTTTTTTCAATATCGCGGCGCATTTCTTCAGACCACGCTTCCGCGCCGAAAATTCCCGCCTTCAAAGGAATTTGCTCGGGCGTCAAGCCCATTTCCTTCATACTTTCGCCCAAATAAGCCGCGTAACTTGGAGTACAGCAAAGAATAGTTGCGCTTAAATCCATTATAAACATAATTTGACGCTCGGTATTGCCGGAGCTTGTAGGAACAGTTAAGCAACCTACTTTGTGAGAGCCGCCGTTTAAACCGGGACCGCCTGTAAATAATCCGTAACCGTACGAAACTTGGCAAACGTCCTCATTTGTGCCGCCCGCTGCAACAATCGCCCTCGCGCAGCATTCTTCCCAAATGTCAATATCTTTCAAAGTGTAAAAAGCAACAACGCGCTTACCGGTTGTACCGCTGGTTGATTGAATACGCACGCAGTCTTTCAACGGGCAAGCAAGCAAGCCGTAAGGATAAGCCGCCTTTAAATCTGCCTTTGACAGCATCGGCAATTTGTACAAATCGTCAACTGATTTAATATCGTCGGGCGTCAAATTTTTTTCCTGCATTTTTTTGCGGTAGTATTCAACGTTATCCCAAACGTGTTTAACCTGCGCGACGAGTTTTTCATTTTGAATAGCCAAAATTTTTTCACGCGGCGCACATTCGATTTCTTCCTGAAAGTATCTTTCCAATTAATTTGCCTCACTTTCAAAATAAAAAAAACTAAAAAGTTATACCGCGTTTATTATAATTCTACCGAAATTATATTTCAAGAAATATTTTAAGATAATTGCTTAATCGCCGCCAAAAGTATAAAATACTTTGAAAATAAATTTTGGAGAGTTGATATTATTGCTTGAAAAATTACAGAAAGTTGAAGACAGATTCAGAGAAATTGAATCGCAACTGGGCGACCCTGCGATTATTGCTGAAGTCGAAAGATTTACAAAGTTGACGCGGGAACTTGCGACGCTGAATCAATTATAAAAAATTTGGCGGATTAAATTTTATATGAAATATAAATAAAAAAAAGGAATGAAGCCATTGCTTGAAAAGTTACAAAAGGTCGAAGACAGATTCAGGGAAATTGAATCGCAACTTGGAGACCCTGCGATTATTGCTGAAGTCGAAAGATTTACAAAATTGACGCGGGAACTTGCCACCCTTGAGCCAATCGTCAAAAAAATTCGTGAATACCAAAAAATCCTCGCGCAGATTGAAGACGATAAAAATTTAATCGAAACTGCCGAAGATGAAGATTTAAAAATTTTGGCAACCGAAGAACTCGCCGAACTCAAAAAAGTTAAATCCGAAATGGATAAGGAATTACCAATTTTACTTTTGCCGAAAGACCCCAACGATGAAAAAAATGTTATAGTCGAAATACGCGGCGGAGTCGGCGGCGAAGAAGCGGCACTTTTCGCGGGGGATTTATTCAGAATGTATACGCGCTACGCCGAGCGGCAAGGCTGGAAAGTTGATATTGTCGATTCAAATGCTACAACAATCGGCGGCTTTAAGGAAATTTCTTTCACGGTTGACGGCGCGGCGGCGTTCAGCAAAATGAAGTATGAAAGTGGTACTCACAGAGTACAGCGCGTACCGGTTACCGAATCCGGCGGCAGAATCCATACAAGCGCGGTTACAGTTGCAGTTTTACCGGAAGCTGAAGAAGTCGAAGTTGAAATTAATCCTGCAGATTTACGAATTGATACTTACTGCGCGAGCGGCGCGGGCGGGCAATACGTCAACCGCACTGAAACCGCAATCAGAATTACGCACTTGCCGACGGGTATTGTTGTTCAATGTCAAGATGAAAAATCCCAACTCAAAAATAAAGAAAAAGCTATGCGCGTACTTCGTGCCCGCGTGAAAGATTTAGCCGTTCGCGAACAAAACGAAGCCATTGCCGCTGACAGAAAAAATCAAGTCGGCAGCG
>JAFSZS010000073.1 GCA_017455645.1 Selenomonadaceae bacterium
TTCCAATCCATACCTACAGAAACAGCTACAATATCGCCTATTGAGATACCTTCACTATTGAGGCATTCCAAAATTGCTTTCACCGGCGATTCACCAAGTGCCATTTTATTTCTGCTGATTCTTTCTTGTTCGATAAATCTGATTAATTCGCCATTTTTTATTAAAGCTGCAGCCGCGTCGTGATTTCCAACGTTTAAGCCCAATATATATTTTTCCACGCTAAAAACTCCTATTTATTCGTCCTTATATAAAAAGGAAAACCAGGTTTCTTTGGATGTATCTTCTGCATCATATAATTTACCGCGAGAAATAATTAAATTGGAGAGTATATCGTTCATTCTGTTGCTTGAATTTTTTAACTCATTGAAAGGCAGGTATGCATCATACGCAGATATATTCATTATAAAAGAATCTTGCTGAAATTTTTCTACGTAATCCGTAACAAAATCTGTTATTCCTTTCGTTATATTGCGTATTGTTTCGTAATTTGGCGTTTCTTCTCTATCAAATTCCAAGCCTTTATCTGTATAGCCCAAAAATGAAGGCGTGCAAGATTGAGTAAAAATTTCCAGTAATAAATTATTTTTCTTTGTACCAAAATTACTATGCAGATTAAATAAGTCTCTGTTTAAATTCGTTGAAAACAAATAGGCATAAATTGAGTCATTCATTGTGTACAAAGCCGCCATATTTTCGATTGGTTGCCTGTAACCGGCAAGCAAAGAATATACCTTGCACTCCAATTTCAAATAATGATTTATGACTTTTCTAATAATCAGCGGACCTGTTCCTGCCCATCCAACATCTACAATCGCAACTTTTTTGGCATTTCCAACAGCTTTTTTTATGCTGTTGATTGTTGCTTCAATATCAGGCTTGAATGAATCAATAATGTATGCTTTATTGTCATAAAATATTTTTTCAACACTTGCGGCAGTTGTTTTTGACAATACATCATCTTTGGACAAATTATAGTTTTCAAGGTATGAAATTAAACTGCCGAGTTCCAAAAAATTCAGCAAATGCACTATCTTTATATTGTACACGCCTCTTGCTTTGTGCCAAATCATTCTTTGGCAAAATTCATAGAAATTTTCCATTGCAGTAATTTTCATTCCCGCTAATCTCGACCAATAAAAATATTCCCATTGCTTGTGAGCAGGCAACAAATCGTACATTTTACTGTAAATATCCCCGTCCCTTGAAAGAAACAGTATCTTGTCGATATTAAAATCAGTTGCGATTTTATTGACCCATTGAACAAATCCGAGAACATATATTCCGCCATAGATATATCCTAATTTATATGCTTCATCATATTCTTCATTGTTGCAATAGAAATGATTATTGATAATTGCCGAGTACACTCTTCCGGCGATATACGACATACCCTCGACTCTTGTTTTACTGCCAATGTCATTAACATTTTTGTAATAGTATGTGTCTATACCAAATCGCTTTGCTTTTTCAATATCTACACCAAAATTATCTCCAACGTGGATAATTTTTTTGTTTTTGTATATTTCGCGGATTTTCTCAAATAAATCGCCTTGCTTTTTGGATTTATTCAATTCTGACGAAACATAAATACAATCGAGATTTGGATAGCCCGCCTTTTTTAATAAGCCTGTTATCTGCGCCCGTGACAGGTACATATCGGTACAGACGATTATTTTTTTTGTACATTCTGCGCATATAGAAATAATTTCTTTGAAATAAGGATTGGCATAACAATATTTAAGTTCCAAATTATATTCAAGTTGTGCAGTTTGTTCAGCATCTAAATTTGTCTTTTGGGCAATCAGATTGTAAATTTCAGCCAATGTTACATTATCGTGACAATATTTTGACTGTTTAATTTGTCGAATTTCTTCTTCGGCGTCTACTCTGATTTTGGAAAATTTATAAATACCTAATTGGGATTCCATTATAGAAAATAATACTCTGGGGCTTGTGAATGGTCGTAAAATAAGGGTGCCAAAAACATCAAACGAAATTATATCGTATTCACAAAGTTTTTGGGCTAATTCTATTGCAGGTGTTCTTCGATTTTCCAATGAATCGTAAGTATCGACTTTGCATTTCACTGACATACTTTGATTTGTATATTCATTCATTGTTTTTCTCCAGGTTATTTTTGGTAACAGATATTGATGATTTTTTATATCAATTCTAGATTATATACAAAATTCAAATTATGACAAGCTTTTAGTTGGTTTAATGCTGTCGCTTGGGGATACGCTCTTTTCTTCCCAACTTACAGAAATTTTTAGCCAATCTTCCGTCTGTGCAAAATTTACCTGCGCTTGATATTTTTCCTGAAACTCCAACAAAGTTTTCATACCGGTGCCGTATTTCCAAAGTGGCAAGCCTTTTTCGTCAAGTTCCAAAATTTCTTCACAGCGGTTTGATATTTCCAAAAAAATTTTTTCCCCTGCGCGAAGTATCGACAAAAAAATTTTCCGTGAATCTGCAGACTGTTTCAAACTTGCCGAAATTGCATTGTCGAATAAATTTGAAACTACAATTGTAAAATCGCCCTCGTTGGAAAGTTCAAAAGCTTGAATGTCAACTGTTGCCGTAATTCCCAAATTTTGCGCCTTTGCCTGATAAGTTAAAATTACCGCGTTCAAAATTGAATTTGCCGAAATTTTTTCTGATTCATCAGTTTTGCCCAAAAGTTCATTTTGTATTTGGATATGTTCAATCGCCGCCTGAAATTTTCCTTCCTTGACCATTGCAGAAATTAGCCGGTAATTGTGTCGCAGGTCGTGCCGGAATATTGCCACTTGTTGTTGATTTTCCTGCTGTATCAAATTGTATTCGCGCAGATTTTGTAATTGTTGCTGCAAAATTTTGTTGAAATATTGACGCCGATTTTTCTTTTCAATTTCTCTGTTGGCAACATTTGCCGAGCGATACATTATTAAAAAAAATCCCGGTATCAAAAAGCGCAAAAATCTTTCTTTGAAGGGCTGAATCAGTACGTTGTTTAGCATTGTCAAATAAATTCCCGCCAAAATTACCAGCGGCAAAAGTGCATTAAACCAGCGATACTTACTTTCAAAAAAATAATTCGGCATTAACAGATTTATAAAAATTTCCTTTTCCCACTGCCAAAGTATCACAAGCCAAAATATATTTAAAATTCCCTGCAAAAGAAATTCGTTGACAGAAAAAAATTCCTGCACTGCAGAATTTAAAGTCCCCGCCATTCCTTGAACTATCAACGCCCAAATTCCGTGCATTCCAAATACAAAAATATGACGAATAAATTTTTCCCGGATTGTTACGGCGGCAATTCCAAAATATAAAATCCAGCCGACCGAGAACGCAAGTTTATAAAATTTTGCGTCCAAGCCGTAAATCTGAAACAAGATTGTATCGCCGACAAAAAGCAGCGCGGCTAGGATTAAAAATTTTTTCCAGAGAATTTTACTTTCTTCAAGCGTCATTCTTTTGCTGAAAGGCAGCCAGCGCAGGCAGGCGTTCAAAATTTGAGTTAGGGCGATGGTTGCAGAAACGAGCAGTAAAATCATTTCGCCGCCTCCTCCCAGTACATTACAAATCTGACTTTGCCGTTCAGTTGTTCAAAGGCAACCTGCGCATTATATTTTTTTGCAAATGTACTGACAGAGAGCATTCCGATACCGTGTACCGCCGCCCCCCCCCCCATTTTTTTTTTAGTGCTTATTGGAAAGCCATTTTGGCTTAAGCGGAGCGGTTCATTATATAGATTTGAGACTTCCAAAATACATTGGCGGGCGTTGTATTTTATGAGGATTGAAATTTTTCTTTCGTTAGGCGGCTGTTTCTTGCTTGCGATAAATGCATTTTCCAGCAAGTTTGAAAGTAAAATTGCAAAGTCGCTTTCGTCCGTCGAAATTTCGGCGGGCATTTTTATTTTGTGTTCAAATTTTATACCGAATTTTTTTGACTGCTGCATATAGATTGAAATTGCCGCGTTAATCAGCGGGGCGCGGCAGAATCTTATAATTTTCGTGGACTCCAGAAAATCTTCCCGCTGTTTTAAAAAATTCAGTACGCCCTGCTTGTCGGATTTTTTCAGCAGTGAAATTAGTTGCTCATAATCTTCGCGCAGATTTTTTTTCAGCGTTTGCATTTGTTCTTGATTTTCGGCGATAAGTTGATTGTGCTGCTCCAAATATTCCAGCTGCTCCTCAAGTAATTGTTGTTCGCGCAGGACTTTTTGAGCTTCATTAAAATTTTTCGTGCCGATTAAAATATATTGGTAAATGCAGAAAAATCCAAAAATCAAGTACAATCTGGAAATTCTTTCGCTCCACGAGTGCCAAAGGTATTCGTCTTGCCACAATAAAAAATGCCCTATTCCCAAAAGTGCCGGCAATAAGGCTAAATATTTTCCCTGCAAGCGATCTTGAAAAATTGTTTCCGCGTCAGTCATTCCTTCAAAGAAATATTTTATAATTGGCAGCAAGACAACAAAAAATCCCAAATATAAGGCGGAATGTATCAAAAATATATTTTCTGCAGTTGCATTTGAGAAAAAAATTGCGTCAATCATCTCCGCCAAATTATGTTGCGAAAGTGTCCAAAGTCCCGACATACCCAAAATAAAAAATTGGTACGAAAGTTGCCGCCGAACTGTTAGCACGGTTATTACAAAAAAAGGCAACCAGCCGAATCCCATTATTGCCTTGTAAATTAAAGCCTTAACGCCGAAAGTTAAAAAAATTTCTTCGTAAATTGCGATTGTAAAAATTGCCCAAATAAAAAGCCGCAACCAAAGGCGGCGTTTTTCTTCCGGCGAAGTTCTACTTTTCAAGGGAAGGTATCTGATATAAAAATCTGCAAGTTGAATCAAGACCATCAAAAAAATCAGCTGCAAGTTAATCAATCCTTCAAAAAAAATTAGACAACCGGAAATATTTTAACTGAAGCTGTCAATTTTTTCTACTAAGATTTATTGTGCAACATTTTTTTTACTTGATAAACACTTTTCAAAAATGTATTGATTTTCGCCGTTAAAAATTTAAAAATTACAATTTGGAGGTGGTATAAAATGAAAAAAATTTTAATTTCAATCTGCGCGATACTGATAATTTTCAGTCAAGCGGCGTCGGCGCAAATTCCGGATTATTTGGACGAGGACAGAACTATTTTGTTAAGCGGAATGCACGCGGGAACGGCATGGTACATTGACAAAAATTCTGTCGAGGTATTGAAAGAAGACAGACCAAATTATCAAATTGCCGTGAAAGTTTTAACCGTGCGCTACGATTTCTTCAGCGGCGAAATTCAAAAAGTTGTCGGCGAAAAAATTAACAAATACCTTTACCAAAAAGACGCAAAAAAAATGTACCGTTGGGAAAATGAAAATTGGCAATACATTCCGCCTGTTGGAAGTTTGGCAGAAACCGGCAATGACGCAATAGGCGAAATGACTTTTTACATTGCTTACGACGAAAAATTTTACGGCGGGCAAAAGTGGTTGTACGAAAAAACCGGCGAATGGAAGTCTCCAAATTTCGGGGAAAATATTTACAAAATTGTTGATGAATCAAATTGAAAGGCGGTAATTTAATGGCAACTTCAATTGAATTTCAGGAAGTCGTTCAAGGCAACTGGACAATTTTAAAGGCGATTGGGCGCATTGATACGACAAACGCGGCGGTTGCAGAAAAAACTTTGCTTGCTACTCTCGACAAGAGCAAAAATTTGGCGTTGGATATGTCGCAACTTGAATACACCTCAAGCGCGGGACTTCGTGCCTTGCTCCGCACCGGTAAAAAAGCCAAGAAAAACAAAAAGCAATTTGTATTTTGCAGCGTAAGCGGTATGGTTAAGGAAATTTTGGAAGATTCAGGGACAAATTTACTTTTTCAAATTTACGATTCAGCCGCAGAATTACAGTAGGTGGTGTTAATTTTGCAAGAAAATTTTTCCGGCTGGAAAAAATTTCCGGCAACAGAGGACGCTTACGAAAATATCAGGGATTTTATAATTGACGCCGCCAAAAATTTCAACGTTCAAAAAGAAAATCTTTTGCGCCTTGAACTCGGCATTGAAGAAATTGTCATAAACATTATCCACTACGCCTACAAAGACGGCGGCGATATTTTTGTAAAAGTTTATGACGATGAACCGCAGAATATTTTTTATTTTGAATTGGCAGATTACGGCACGCCTTTTAACCCGCTTGATAAAATTGATCCGCGCTCAATCGATAAATCCGAAATTCAAGACAGAAAACTTGGCGGTTTCGGTATTGCCTTTGTCAAAAAAACTTTCGTAAATTTGAGTTACGCCTATGAAGATTTTCAAGGGCAAAAAGCCAATCTTCTTACTTTGGGTTTTATCAAATAGCTACACTTTTTCTAAGTACATTACACTTTTTCCGGTTTTATTGAAAAATTTTTTTTACTTGCTAAAATGAAAAATGACTGGATTTTGAATGTAAATTCGGTTCAGTCAATCCAAAATTGGGGAGGTTTTATTCCTATGAATGAGAATGAAAAAATTGCAAAGGTGAAAGAAATTTTCTCTGACAAAGAATTTGTTGCAAAAGTTTTGGAAATGGAAACAGCAGAAGAAGTGCAAGCCGCCGTTAAAGAAAAGGGCGTCGAACTTACCCTTGAAGAAATTGAGGCAACCAAGGCTGAACTCGCTAACCAAATTGCAAATCCTGATTCAGATGAAGTTTCAGATGAACAGCTTGAACAAGTTGCAGGCGGTTTCGCAGTTACTACCATTGTTTGTGCGGCGATTATTGGCGCGGGCGCAGTAGGCGGCTTAGCTTCACTTGCAAAAGGCGTTCACGAATGGACGCGCCGTCGCTGGTAATTTTGAGGTAAAAAAATGACTGAAGAACAAAAAGCCGAAAAGCTCAAAGAAATTTTTGCCAACAAAGATTTTGCCGCAAAAGTTATGACAATGGAAACTGCAGAAGAAGTTCAAGCCGCCGTTAAAGAAAAGGGCGTCGAACTTACCCTTGACGAAATTACCACTGCCCGCGAGCAACTCATTAAAATGCAAGAAAGCGGCGAAGAATTGGACGATTCACAGCTTGAAAACGTTGCAGGCGGCTTTGCCATTGCAGGAACGCTTTTTCTTATCGGTATGGGCGTTTTAATCGGCGGCAGTGTAGGAGTAGGAATTGGCGCGGCTGTTCGTGAAAACAGAGAGAGCAGAGGGCGTCGCTGGTAAAAAATTATTTTGGAGGAATGTAAAATGAATGACGAACAAAAAATTGCAAAGATAAAAGAAATTTTCGCCGACAAATAATTTGTTGCAAAAGTTTTGGAAATGGAAACTGCCGAAGAAGTTCAAGCCGCCGTTAAAGCGCAGGGCGTCGAACTTACCCTTGAAGAAATTGAGGCAACCAAAGCCGAACTCGCTAACCAAATTGAAAACAAAGATTCAGATGAAGTTTCAGATGAACAGCTTGAGCAAGTTGCAGGCGGTATGGCAATTACAACTGCAGTTATTATCGCAGGCGGACTTTTGGCGGCAGGCAGCGGGCTTGCTACTCTCGGGGCAAAAATTCATGAATGGACGCGCCGCCGCTGGTAATTCGGGGTTTTCAAAATGAACGAAGTGCTGAAAGATGAAGCCGTTGTTAAAGAATTGTTACAGCAAGAAACGGCTGAAGATGTGCAAAAGTTTTTGGCAAGCAAGGGCGTCGAAATTTCCATTGAAGAAATTAATCAGATTCAGGCGCAATTTCTTAAAGCCGCCGAAAATGACGAAGAAATTTCTGACGAGGAGCTTGAACAAGTTGCAGGCGGTTTTAGTATGACAGTGTTTTTTGAAGTCGCAAAAAATATGGTAACCGGTCGTTGGCGCCGCTGGTAATTTGGAGGGTTTAACTATGAATGAAAAACTTAATGAACTTTTGAAAGATGAAGCCGTTGTCAAGGAACTTTTACAGCAAGAAACGGCTGAAGACGCGCAAAAGTTTTTGGCAAGCAAGGGCGTTGAAATTTCCATTGAAGACCTTGAAAAAATTCAAAAAGCATTAGCAGCACAAGATGAAGGCGAAGAAATGGACGATTCCCAACTTGAAAATGTTGCTGGCGGCGCGTCGTTAAATGTTCAGGTTTATAATCCGGTACTGCCCGGCGGAATAGTCAACTTTCCTAACTTGCGTCCGTTCCCCGACAATAAGTATCGCCGCCGTTGGTAATTTTTGTGTCGCGCAGATTTTAAGGAGGCAAATTGGATGAATACAAGTCTTGAAGAATTGCTCCAAAATGCCGAATTTGTCGAAGAACTTTTGGAACAAGAAAACGCTGATGACGCCCGCCAATTTTTGGACGCCTACCGCGTTGAATTAAGTATCGCGCAGGTTGAAGAACTTCTGGATTCGCTTAAAAATTCTCAATCTGCATAACTAAATTTGTGAGGTTTTAAAGATGAATGAAAAACTTGCTGAAATTTTGAAAGATGAAGCCGTTGTCAAAGAATTGTTACAGCAAGAAACGGCTGAAGACGCTCAAAAATTTTTGGCAAGTAAGGGCGTTGAAATTTCCATTGAAGATCTTGAAAACTTGCAAAAAGCAGTAGCCGCACAATCCGGCGAAAACGAAGAAATGGACGATTCACAGCTTGAACAAGTTGCAGGCGGTGCCGGTTTAACTTTATCGCCTGCTGCAATTAAACGTCTGGAGGAATATTTTCGGAACAACCCCCCCAGAACTGGTATAGATATAAATCAACTCAGAAATCCTTTGAAATCAAGAAGCCGTTGGTGAAGATAGTAAAAAAATTGGAGACTTAAGATTATGAATGAAAAACTTGCTGAAATTTTGAAAGATGAAGCCGTTGTCAAAGAATTGTTGCAGCAAGAAACGGCTGAAGACGCTCAAAAATTTTTGGCAAGTAAGGGCGTTGAAATTTCCATTGAAGATCTTGAAAACTTGCAAAAAGCAGTAGCCGCACAATCCGGCGAAAACGAAGAAATGGACGATTCGCAACTTGAACAAGTCGCAGGCGGTGTCGGTCTTAGTACGGTTCTGGAATTGTTAAGAAGACAGAATATAGACACACACCAAGAACCAGTACCTAGACCTGGACCGAAACCTAGACCTTGGTGAAGATAATAAAAAATTTGGAGGCAAAATTATGAGCGAAAAACTTGCTGAACTTTTGAAAGATGAGGCGGTAGTCAAGGAACTTTTGGAACTTGAAACTGATGAAGAAGTTCAAAAGTACTTGGCGGCAAAAGATATTGAGTTAAGCCTTGACGAAATTAAAACCATTCGCGAAGGAATTAACGCCCGCCTTAACAATTCTGATGAACTTTCTGACGATCAACTTGAAAAAGTCGCAGGCGGTGTAGGTATGGCGGGAGATATTATTGATATTGCTGTAGATACCATTTGCAGAATTGGTGATTTGGTTCACAGTCTTACTCGCAGACGCTGGTAAATTATCTGTTACATCTGACACATTGAGGGGCTAATTGCTTTTTCGATTAGCCTCTCAATTTTGGTAAGGGGGTAAATTTTTTTGAGTTCGGTTAAAAATTTTATTGACTACTTCAGAAAAAGTGAATACCCAAATTTGTTTGACGCCGAATGCTGCCGCCGCCTTGACAATGTGCTGAATCAGTTTGGCAATTTGGAAACGCACGAAACTATTTTGGAAGTTGTACTTTCCAACAACGAAAAAACTTGCGATTATTCCATTAGGCTTGACGGCGATAATTTTGTACCGGAATATTGGCTGGAACTGGACTTTGACGCTTGCAAAGAAAATCCAATTCAGCCTTGTTATTTTGTTGACGCTACGCAAATTAAAACGCCCGCTGATTTAGAAAAATTCTGCGCGACGATTCTGCCAAAAATTTCTGCAGTTGAAACAATTCAAGCCGTGCGCCCAATGTTGGAAAAAGTTTTTGAACTCTTTGCTGAAGTCGGAATTTATCAAATTGGAGCAATGACTTCCAGAAAGCCCGTAGACAGCCTTAGAATCTTCGTAAACGACGCCTCGCGCAGTTTTATGATAGAAACCCTTAGCAAAATTTGGAAGGGCGATTTGAGCCGTTTAAACGCGTCTATGGCGATGTTTGAAAATTTCTCTGACAGGAAAAAATTTATTGTCGACTTTGATATTTTTCCTGATTCAATTTCTGAAAAAATCGGTATCAATTTCGGCACTGTCAATAAAACCACTTCAACAATAAAAAAATTTCTTGAAAAGCTGCGCGAAGAAAAACTTTGCACGGCTGAAAAATTTCAAGATATTTTAAAATTCGTTGACGAGTTCCCGCAATTTTCGCCCTACGTGCAAAACGATATTTCACATTTTAAATTTGCATTTGAAGGCGGCGAAATTTCAAAGGCTAAGGCGTACCTTAGGCAAGGCGACGCACATTATCGGCACGATTTCCGCGCCTATTCCGCGCCGCTGATTATGAATCTTGAACTTACCACAAAATGTCCGCTGAATTGCCCGCAATGTTACTGCGATTTATCAACCGGTCAAAATATGGATAAAGAAACTGCGCTGTACTGGATTAGGCAAGCGGCAAGTTTCGGCGTTCAAACTGTCAATTTAAGCGGCGGCGAAACTTTTTGCTACCCGTATCTTTTTGAATTGATTGCTGAATGTTCAAAGTTGAATCTTGAGGCGAACGTTGCACTTTCCGGCTACAAATGCACGCTTGAAAATCTGCGCGAATTGATTAATTGCGGCGTTGCCGATATTTGCGTTTCGCTTAACGGCAGTACAAATGAAATAAATTCTTTGAGCCGCGACGGTTACGAGCTTGCAATTTCCGCGCTTAAAAATTTGAAAGAATTGAATTACAACCGCACTTTGATAAATTGGGTTATGCACTCTTTCAACGCGGATGATTTTGAAAATATTTTGACACTTGCCGAAAATTTCAACGTTAAAACTTTGGCGGTTATGATGTTTAAGCCGGATAAAAATTCGCAAATGCCCAGCATTCCGACTCGTCAACAAATTCTTGACATTTCAAAAAAAATTCGCTCTTACAAGGGCAATGTTCAAATTGAAATTGAAGAATGTTTTTCTCAACTTCGCGCAGTTGTCGGCGAAAGATTTTTTGTGAATCTGAATACGGGAATCAGCAGAGGTTGCGGCGCGGGCAGGGACGGTATAAGCATAAGCGTGGACGGTTATTTGACGCCGTGCAGACACCTTTTCACAATGAAAGAAAAATTTTCAACCATTGCCGAATATTGGCAAAACTCCAAAACTTTAAAACTTTTGCGTACCGCTGAAGACAGAATCGATAAGCCCTGCGCTGTTTGCAAGTACAGAAAAAATTGCTTGCCGTGTATGGCTGTCGTTTGGAATTTCAAAAACAATTTTGCACTGTGCGATACAAAATGTCCGCTCGCACAAATTTAATCCGGAGGTGATTTATCTTTGAAACGATTTTTTTTATTGGGATTGGCGATTGTACTTGTTATTGTAATTGGAATTATTTCTTACGGCGCGTATTTGAACAGAGCAGGGGAAAATGTTATTGCCGAGCGCATGGCGGACAGAAGAATACCTTTGCAGGGCGCGAAGGCTGAAATTCGCAACATTAAAACGCGCGTTGTTCTGGATACTGTTAATCTTTACTCAAATGAAATGACGGACAGTATTGCACTTATCGATGGCAGAATTACTTCTGTTAATGTAAAGAAAAATGATTTTGTTCATACAGGGCAAATTCTTTTTGATTTAACCAATGAGCAGTACCCGCTTAAAATTAAACAGGCTGAAATTGACATTCTGCGCGCTGACAGCGATATTTTAAAGGCTGATAACGATATTGTTAAAGCTGAAACTTACCTTGCACGCGCCAAAAATGATTATCTCCGCTATACTCGCCTGCGTGAACATGACGCTATTTCTGTTGAAAAATATGATGAAGTCGTTGCTATGTACAAAGAAGCGCAGGTTAATTTAGATGTTGCACATTTACAACGCCAACAAGCCCTCGCTCAAAAAGATTCTCTTAACGCTCAAAAACAACAAATACTTGCTGAATCCGCACATTCTCAAGTTGCCGCTCCTATTGAAGGCGAAGTTTTAATTATTTATAAACAAATCGGCTCCTATGTTACAGCCGGTACTCCACTTGCACTTATCGGCAATTTCAGGCAACTTTATTTTTCTTTACCTGTCAATGATGAACTCGCAAAAAGACTTGCTGCCGGGCGCAATGTTTCACTTAATTTCAATCGCGCTGAATTTACCAAAGTTTACGATACTGAATATGAAGCAGGCAATGCCGGTGCCGCTCAACAATTTACCGCACAAATTTCTGACATTTCCCCCGCTATTTCTCAACCTGCCGCTATTCGTTCCATTATTTTCCAAGTCAACAACGCCGCAGGCTTGCTTGAACCTCAAGCTTATAACAATGTTGAAATTCAATCCCTTTTCGCGCAGGACTGTTTAACAGTTCCGCTTGCCGCTATGATTGATCCTTCAAATTCCGCGGTTTTCGTTGTTGATGAGAACGGAATTTTGCAACGCCGTACTGTTACCGCAGGTGTTGATGACGGACAATTTATCGAAATTATTTCAGGGCTGAATGTTGGCGAAACTGTCATTACTTCCGGCGTCAACGATCTTGAAGACGGTATGAAGGCTAGCGTTACTCTTGAGGAGGTGCAATAATGCCTGACAATTCACAGATTTTTTCTAAAGAGGCTCTCGACAAATTACGTTCTCCCGAACGCCTCGATATGATGCTTTCCATTACTTCGCCTATTGGCTGGATGTCTCTTGCCGCTGTAGGCGTTGTTCTTTTTTCTATACTTTTATGGTCGCTTTTTGGCGCTTTCACAGTAAAAGCTGATGGTATGGGTTTAATTCTTGATTCTGCAGGCGTTGTCAATGTTTCTCACATTTCCGCAGGTAAAATTGACAAGATTTTTGTTAAAACCGGCTCGCACGTCAAGCGCGGCGATTTAATTGCTCAAATTGAACAGGCTGATCAATCTGCTGATACTCGAATGACTAAATACGGTATGTCCTTGGCTACTTCTGACCGTGACGCTCTCGAACGTGTTTACCAATACGGCGCGAAAAAGAATCAGCAAAACGTGGCTGAAAATGTTTATTCTGATTATGACGGCATTGTTGATGAAGTTCTTGTCGGCAAGGGCTCCATTATTGGCAACGGCGCCCCTATTTGCACTATTCGCCTTACTCAAAATCGCGATGAACTTACTGGTATTTTGTACGTGCCTGTTGACAAGGGCAAAAGAATTGAACCCGGTATGACTATTCAACTTGCTCCCAACGGCGTTGATACTTCTCAATCCGGCTCTTTAATCGGCGTTGTTCGCAGCGTTTCTCAATATCCCGTTTCTTCACAAATCATTGAAAAGAATCTTGGCAACCCCCAACTTGCACAGTGGATTCAACAGGCTCAAAATTCCGCCCTTATGGAAGTTAAATTTGATTTAGTCAAAGATAACAATTCTGACAGCGGCTACCTTTGGACTTCCGTTGTCGGCGAACATAAACCTATTACCGCCGGCTCTTTTTGTACCGGTTCCATTATCATTGAACGCACGCCCCCTATCGAAAAAGTTTTCTACAAAGTTTCGCAGTGGCTTAGGAGCAGGTAACTATGTTTGATAAGCTGATTAATTTTTTTTACAGAAATTCTTCCCGCGTCAAGGTCCCGACTATTTTACAAATGGAAGCTACGGAATGCGGCGCCGCTTCCCTTGCTATGATTCTTGCTCATTTCGGGCAGTGGATACCCCTTGAAAAGCTGCGCCAAGAATGCGGCGTCAATCGTGACGGCTCTAAGGCTAATTGCGTTTTAAAAGCTGCGCGAAACAGAAATTGCGAGGCTAAAGGTTATCGCTGGTCTGCTGACAAGTTAAAAGAAAAAACTGCTGAAGACTTCCCTTTGATTATTCACTGGGAATTTAATCATTTTGTGGTACTTGAAGGTATTGTAAATAACGTTGCCTACTTGAATGATCCTGCGATGGGGCGGCGGCAAATTCCTTGGGAAGAATTCCGCACTTCTTACACCGGTATTTCACTAAGAATCAAGCCGAATGAAAAATTTGTCAAAGAGGGCGAACATTACAGCATTGTTAAGGCTACCGCACAAAAGTTGATGAAAGACAAATGGGCGATGCTTTTTATTATTTTAATCGGTATTGGTATGATTTTCCCCGGGCTTGCCTCGCCTGTCTTCAATCAAATTTTTCTGGACGATATTTTAACCGGCAAGCACCCCGACTGGATGACTAAACTTTGTATCGCTATGGCTATTTCCCTTGTACTTAGCGGCTTTATGACGTGGCTGCGCTCCATTGTCTTAACGAAGTGGCAGGAAAAGTTGACGCTTGCTGATTCTTCCAGTTTCTTTTGGCACGTTATACGCCTGCCGCTCCAATTCTTCCAGCAACGCTACGCCGCGGAAATTGCCTCTCGTATTTCTTTTAACGAATCTATCGCAGGCGTTCTTTCAGGTTCCGCCGCTACCGCTGTTTTAGATTTTTTCATTGCGCTTTTTTATTTAATGTTACTTTTGCAGTACAGCGTTTCACTTACAATTATTGGCGTTGGTTTCAGTTTGATTGACTTAGCCGCCTTTTTGCTTATGCGCCGCAAGCTTACAGATATGAATATGAAAATTCAGCAGGATCAAGGCAAGGAATACGGCACGGCGATGAACGGCTTGATGATGATTGAAACTATTAAAGCCAACGGCAATGAAACTGATTTTTTCTCGAAGTGGGCTGGTTACCGCGCCAAAGTTTTAATTTCTACTCAAGAAGTTCAAATGTGGTCTTTGACTGCCTCTATTTTGCCTTCGCTGATGGGCGGCTTGAACTCCGCTATTATTATGACTGTTGGCGGCTTTTCGATTATGGAAGGCGTTATGACTGCCGGTATTTTTATGGCTTTTCAAAATCTTATGGGCAGTTTCCAAGAACCTTTCAACAAATTAATCAATCTCGGTACAACTTTGCAAAGTACTGAAATGCAAATGCAACGCCTTGACGACGTCCAACGCTACGATATTGACCGCTTGAATTATCCCCAAGATAACGGCAATTTCACTTTCAAGGGCGACAGACTTTCAGGCGAAATTGACTTTGTTAATATTAATTTCGGTTACAGTCCGCTTGAACCGCCGCTCTTGCAAGATTTTAATTTACATTTGGAGCCCGGGCGTTGGGTTGCCGTTGTTGGTTTTAGCGGCAGTGGTAAATCTACTCTTGCCAAAGTTTTAACCGGGCTTTACGAACAATGGAGCGGCGACGTTTTATTTGACGGCGTCAACCGTAAAAATATTCCACATTCGGTTATTGTTAATTCTATGTCCAGCGTTGACCAAGATATTTTCCAAATTACCGGCACTGTTAAAGAAAATATTTCTCTTTTTGATACTTCTATTCGTCGCGCAGATATTATTCAAGCCGCGAAAGATGCTTGTATTCACGAAGATATTTTAAGGCTTAACGGCGGCTACGAAGCGCAAGTTGAGGAAGGCGGATTAAATTTCAGCGGCGGGCAAAGACAACGTTTGGAAATTGCGCGGGCGTTGGCTACCAATCCTTCAATTTTAATTCTTGACGAGGCAACCAGTGCGCTTGATCCTATGACCGAGCAAATTGTACTTGAGAATATCAGACAACGCGGCTGCGCTTGCTTTATCGTGGCACATAGACTTTCAACAATTCGTGACGCAGATGAAATTATTGTTTTGGACAGAGGAAAAGTTGTAGAGCGCGGCACGCACCGTGAAATGATGCAACACGACGGACCTTATCACAGGCTGCTTGCCGAATCTAACCAAGACAATAATTCTGATACGTTGAATGATTAAGGAGGGAGCGGCTTGAATTTAAGTGCAGGGCAACGTTTCCGAATTACAGAGGAAGAATCTTTTATTTTTGTAAAGAGCGGCAATTTGGAAGTTTACGCCGTAACGCAAGAAAAATCTTCCTTCCGCCAAATTTTCTTAATGAAACTTGAAAAAGATTTTGCCGCCTATCCTTCATTGGATGAATTTGGCAGAATTGACACAATGCTTTATGCAGTTGACGATTCAGAAATTGAAATAATTCCATTTGAAGACTTCGAGCCTCAAGACAGTTGCAAGTTAATGAAGCATTGGTTTTCAGAATTAATAAAATTGCCGTGGCTTAGACTTATGGCTGATAAGGGCGATGACGTACTTCAAAATTGGCTGAATCCTGAATTTTTGAATGAATATGAAGACGACGCCGAAGAATTGCAATACGCCTTTGAAGATAATGAATCAATGTTTTCAATGTTGCTGGGTATTCGTTTTCAAGCTGAAGATAAAAAATTTTCAAAGCGTCTTGAAGTTCGCAGTAACCACCAAAAATATTTGATTGATTCTGCGATTAACAGCCTTTTGGGCAAAGATGATTTAATTCAAGAAACAACCGGCGACCAAAACTCCAAACTCGAAGAAACGGCTTTTATAATTGCGACAGTTGCACGCGCCCTTGAAATGCCGACAAACAATATCAGCATTTCGCCGGAAATTGTAAAAAAGTTGGATCAAATCGGGTTAATTCGTCGATTGGTTCAAAAAGCTAATATGCAAATTCGTTTGATTAGTTTGGTTGACGGTTGGCACAAAAAAGACAGCGGCGTAATGCTCGGGTACTATGGTGAAAAGAAAGAGTTAGCGGCGATAATTCCGGCGGACGTCGACAGTTACAAAATTGTAACAGCCGAAAATCCGGAGGGCGTAAGCATAACAGACGCGGTTGCCTCAAAAATCGACAAGAGCGCGTTTATCTGTTACGCCGGGTTCCCAACGCGCAAACTTAGCGTAATGGATCTGTTCAAATTTATGTACCGGCAGTGTTGGAAGGTGGACTACCGCGCGATAATCTTTGCAAGTTTCATCGCAGGGCTTATACCGCTCATCACGCCGATAATCACCGAAAGTATCTTTGCAGATATAATCCCGATTCTGGACCGGCAAGGCTTAGCGACCGTAACTCAAGTATCGATAGTCACGGCTTTTACATTGGCGGCTGTCAGTATCGTACGCAGTGTTGCAGTATTGCGCATTTCAACGAAACTTGATATGGCAACCGAAGCGGCGTTATGGGGGCGGCTCTTAACATTACCGACAAAATTTTTCAGAAAATTTACTTCGGGCGAACTCTCACAAAGAATGGGCGGACTTCAAGCAATAAAAAGTTTAATCAGCGGCGAATTTGTATCAACAGTCTTTAACATTCTGTTTTCATTCTGGAGTTTAATTTTAATGTGTTACTACAGTTTGAAATTGACGGCGACGGCGATTTTGGTATGGCTGATTTATACAGGTGTAATGATTTTAATATACAGGCGTGTTGTGACGTATCAGAGCGGCTTAATTGAGGCGAAGAACAAAACAGCGGGGCTCGTACAACAAATTTTTACAGGGCTTGCGAAGTTCCGGATACAGGGCGCGGAAGAGCAGGCGTACTATCTGTGGAGTAAGGCATTCGGCGAAGAGTGGAAGTGGAATTTAAAGTTACGTTGGCAAAGTAATTACAACGGAATAATCAGCGGGATGCAACCTTTTATTTTGACTATGATTTTATATTACGTTGTAATTTATGTGGTTAATGAAAATACGCAGGGGATAAGCTACGCGCAATTCATGGCTTTTCAAAGTGCGTTCACTGGTTTTAATGCAACAGTCAATACATTTATACCTTTGATAGGGCAAATTTACAGTATCAAGCCGCAAATAGAACAATTACGCCCAATATTGGAAGCTGAACCTGAAATAGCCGAAGACAGAGTTGACGCGGACGTATTAACCGGCGCAATAGAAGTAAATCACATTACTTTTGCATACGGCGAAGACAAGCCGGACGTTTTACACGATGTCAGCTTCAGAATAGACGCAGGCGAAAATGTGGCGATAGTAGGAAAAAGCGGTTGCGGCAAGTCAACCTTGATAAGGTTATTGTTGGGCTTTGAAGAACCAAAAAGCGGCGCAGTCTATTTCGACGGGCAAGATTTGGCAGAATTAAGTTTACCGAGCGTGCGCAGTCAAATGGGCGTAGTTTTACAAAACGGGCAATTAATGAGCGGCGATATTTTCACCAACATTGTAGGCACCACCGCTTTAACCATGAATGACGCGTGGGCGGCTGCTGAAGCGGCGGGAATTGCTGACGATATTAAAAAAATGCCAATGGGTATGCAAACTGTCATTTCTGAAGGCTCCAGTAACATTTCGGGCGGGCAACGTCAAAGAATTTTAATTGCGCGGGCGTTGGCGGCTAAACCTGCAATTTTAATTTTCGACGAGGCAACCTCCGCCCTTGATAATCGCACTCAAGCCATTGTTACTGAAAGTTTGGAAAAAATGCACGCTACAAGAATTGTTGTTGCGCACCGCCTTAGCACCATCAGAAATTGCGATAGGATTTTGGTTATGGACAGAGGCAGACTTGTTGAGAGCGGCACTTTTGAGGAACTCGTCGCGCAGGGCGGCTTGTTCGCCGGCTTGGTTAAAAGGCAGGTGGCGTGAAATGTTTTTAACCGCACAAGAATATTTATCACATTGCTACACTTCACCAAAATTTTTTCCGACACTGCCGCTGCCGAATGAAGATTTTATAAAACTGTGGCAAGAAAATTTCGGCGCAGATTCACTTTCATTTTTAAATAAAAATTTCGGCTTGGACGTGGAAAATTTCACTTGGCAAAATGTTTCTGCTGTAAAAATTTCTTTCGTACAAACTTTCGGCGGCAAATTGCCCGTGATTGATACTGCAAGCCACTCAGATTTTTTAAGTATGGAGGCGTTATTGAACGGCAAAAATTCTTGTGGCAATTACCCGCTGACAGTCAACGCCTTCACAATTTCTGCCAAAAATAAAAAAATTTTCAAACACCGCTTGATACTTTTAAACCGTGCGCCTTACAGTAACATTCCCGCTGAAAAATTAAATCTGCGCGAGGAGGAATGGCTGGAAATTTCGCACAAACTGCGCTTGCGCCACGAATCCGCGCACTATGAAACTTTAAGAATTTTGGGCGGTATGAAAAATCACGCACTGGACGAAATTTTGGCTGACGCACTCGGACAAATTGCCGCGTTTGGAAATTTCAGCCCTGCGCGACAAAGATTATTTTTCGGCTTGCACGGTAACAAGTGCGACGGGCGGCTTAACATTTACTGTCAAAAAATAATTCCCGCCGAACGTGAAATTGTCTACGCAAGCGTGGATAAAGTTTTGGATGCCGTGGAAAAAATTAACGCGCTTGAAAATTTTACCGAGCAATTTTCTTTCATAACCGGCAACAGTATTCTTGATATTTTGAAAAGGGAGGCGGCGGCACTTTGAAAAAGTTTTTAAAAGCCGGCTTAATTTTAAGCTTGTCAGGCGCACTTTTATTCAGTTCGCCGACAAAAATTTCAGCGGCAGAAACTTTGCAAATAGATTTAAATCAAAGTGTTCAAATGGCGTTGATGAACAATCGCTCAATCGAACAATCTGCAAAAGACAGACAATCCGCACTTTGGGCACATTCGCAGGCGCGCCGCACTATGGGACCGAAATTAACGTGGTCTTCTTCAGTTATGCATATTGGCGGGCGGGATTATGCAAGCTACAGAGAAGCGCACGACTACGACAGCGGACAATATCCTTCCTACGATAACGAATATACAAATTCAATCGGAATTGAAATGCCGCTGTATACCGGCGGGCGTCAAGAATCCCAAATTGACTACACGCGCTACAGAATCAACCAGGCAGATTTGACGCTTGAAAATACAATGCAGGAAATTAAATATCAAACAACGGCGGCGTATTATCAAATGTTGCAACGCCGCGCCTTAATGAAAATTGAACAAGACGCGGTAAATTTGTTGCAGGAACATTTAAACAACGTCAATTTGCAGTATGAAGTTGGAACAATCGCAAAATCTGACGTGCTGTCTTCAAAAGTTCAGTTGGCGGCGCGTCAACAATCTTTGGTTACTGCCGAGGGCGATTATCTAAATTCAATGGCAGATTTAAATAATTTAATCGGCTTGCCGGTAAATACAAATTTGGCGGCGAAGGAAGAATTGACTTACGAAAAATATTCCAAAAGTCTTGCAGAATGTATCGCCTACGCGCTGGAAAATCGCCCCGACGGTATCGCCGCGGATTACGCAATTAAACAGGCTGAAATGTCAGTAGAATCTGCAAAGGGCGGTTATCGTCCAAACGTGGCGGCAAGTATCAGCAAAAATGTTGCAGGCGAAGGTTCTTTCAGCCAAAATCACAGCGAAAGTTGGAGCGCAGGCTTGCGTTTATCTTGGGATATTTTTGACAACGGCGTTACTTCTTCGCAAGTCAACGAGGCTAAGTCTGAACTGGAAAAAATTCAGTCTCAAGCCCTGCAAATGAAAGAGCGAATCGAACTTGAAGTTACAAAGGCGTACACTGATTTAACTTCAGCCGAAAAAAATATTCGCACAACCGCCGACGCAATTAAAATGGCGGAAGAAGATTATTTTATCGCGCAGTTGCGTTACACTGAAGGAATTGATACTAACCTTTCAGTTATGGACGCGCAGGAAAAATTGACAGAGGCGCAAACGAATTATTACAACGCGCTTTACAGTTACAATATCGCCCGCGCCGCCTTGGATAAAGCTACCGGTATTCCGATTATTATCAATGTGCCGGTTTATGTTGCCGCCGAGCAAAATACAAATTCGCCGAAAAAGGCGTTGAAAGAATCTTTGATTAATTCAAGTGAAGTTGAGGTTGAAAAATAAATGGCTGTACCGGTTATCATTGTTGACGAGCACCACGAAGCTTTTTGGGCGTGGCATTTTTTCATTGAAAATAATTTCATCGCGCAGGACTCAAATTATTTGTTGCACGTAGATCATCACGACGATTTTGAGAGCGGCGGCTACGCTTGCAACTTTGACAATCTGCCGCAAAATTTCGCGCAGGCTAAAGAATTTACTTATGAATTTTTGGGAATTGCTGATTTTATCGCTCCCGCGCTGTACCAAAAAATTTTTTCGACGGTTCACATTTTAAAAAATTTAAAGCCCAATCCTTTGCAGGAAGAAAATTTATTTTTTCGTTGCGCAGATAATCACGTTTTGAATTGGGGGCAATATATCCCGTTCTTGCACGCAGCCGAAAAGAAAAATCCCGACAGCAAGTACAAATTTTTTACAAAAATTGAAGGCGGCTTGAATGAAACTGATAAATTTCCTGCAGAAAATTTGGTACTTGATATTGACTTAGATTATTTTTGTTGGGACGATTCACTGAAAAGCGTACCGGAAAAACGCGTTGAAATTACGGCGGAAGCTTATGCTGACATTGTTAAAAATAAAAATAATCCGTTCCGAATTTTGCCGCGCAAGCTTTTAACTTTCAAGGAAGAAGGCGGCAGGTATTTTTTGGTATACGAAGAAAATTTAAGCAGAAAACCGTTGCCGACTGAAGAAAAAATTTTGCAACGAATTGACAGGCTGATTAATTATTTTTTGAAAGTCAAATTAAAACCGGCGGCTGTTGATATTTGCCGCTCTTCGTATTCGGGATATTTACCGGCGGAGCGGGCGGCGTTCGTTGAGAAAAATTTTCTTGCCAAACTTGGCGCGGTTATGGATTTAAAATTTTTAGGGTGATTAATTTGAAAAAATTAGTAATGCGCGGCAGCATTGCGGCTTTAACTTATGCTGCCGTTTTGATTTTTTTTCTGTACATTTTCAGATTGGAAAATACAAATATTCGTATCTCGTCATTTCTTGCGCCAATTTTCGGGATAATGTGGGGACCGGCGGGAGCGATTGGAATTGGCGCAGGTAATTTTATTGCGGATACTTTTTCGCCGTATTTTCAATGGAACGCCGAAGTTATAAAGTACATTCTCGGCTCAATGGGAAATTCTTTAATTTCTTTTTTTAGTTACATAATGTGGCACACGATTTTTTTAAAACCTACCGAAGACCCGTTCGCCGTAAATCTGAAAAATATCATACGCTACATTTTGATTCAGCTGATTGTTGCCGTCATTACAAGTTTTTATTTCACTCTGATTAACACTTTTTCGCCGTGGCTGAATTCGGCGTGGGATTTTTTCTTCTTAATAATGCTGAACAACCTGGATATAAATATTTTGCTTGGCTTGCCGGTACTTTTAATGCTGATGAGTACCAACTACGAATTTTATCGCCCCGCGTCAAAAAAAGCTGAAAAAATACCTGCGCGAGCGTTTAATTTTCTTTTGGTGGTACTGGTAGTTATTTCGGCGTACATTGTTTCATTTCCGGTAGAATATTTTGACAGCCTGGTAATTGAGCGGCGAATTTTTGCATTGACATTTTTTCTTTACTTACTGCGCCCGATGCCGGAAATTTTGCAAGGACCGGTTTTAATCCCGCAGCCGATTTTTTACCGGCTTACAAAGGGATTCTGCCTTTTTATGGTTTGCTTAACAATTTTTCTTTCGGGCTATTCTTTCGTAAGTATGAGCGGCGATTATTCGTCCAGTGAAATTTGGCTGAAGTTTTACGAAAATACTTTTTTGGTACTGCATTTTACATTGACGATTCAGCTTGGTTTAATTTGGTACATTGAAAGAAATATCGTAAAGCCGCTGACAGGAATAACAGAAACAGCCGCGCGTTTTATCAATTCAGACCCCGAAAAAGACAAAATTAAATTTGAAGTTGTACATTCCGGCGACGAAATAGAATTACTTTCAACCACATTAAAAAAAATGTTGGAAAGTATCTACAAATATATTGAAGATTTGCGAATTACTTTATCCGAACGCGCCAAAACTCAAACGCAACTTGATATTGCAAAAAATATTCAAGCGTCCCTGTTGCCGGAGCCGGAAACAATCAATGACGAATTTGACGCGGTACACATTGAGGCGTTAATGGATCCCGCGTTGACTGTCGGCGGCGATTTTTACGATTTTAAAGCACTGGACGACGATCATATTTTTATTGTTGTTTCTGACATTTCGGACAAGGGAATTTCGGCTTCACTTTTTATGACGATAACTTATACGCTGATTCATCACAAAATTTCATTCAGAAAAAATATTTCGCTGACAACAATTTTTGCCGAAACAAACAACCAACTTTGCGAAAACAACGAAACGGGAATGTTTGCAACGGCGGTAGGCGTAATTTACGAAATTTCAACCGGCAGATTAATTTACGTCAACGCAGGGCATACAAGCCCGCTTATCGTTCACGGCGACGGCACATTTGAATATTTGAAAAAACGCTCCGGCGCAATGCTCGGCTCGATTGAAGATGTTCCCTTTAAAAAATTGGAAACTTCACTGAAAAGCGGCGATGTTTTGGTTTTATATTCTGACGGCGTAACAGAGGCGTTGAATGAGCAGGAAGAATTTTTCTTGGAAGAAAGATTGGCGGCGTCAATTTCAAAAATGGTACTTGAAAAAAATACAGATAACATTGCCGAAACCCTGCGCGAAGATTTGGCAAAATTCGTCGGCAAGCACGAACAATCGGACGATATAACCATTGTTACTTTATTGGTTAAGTAGGTGAAAAATTTGAGAGTGGCAATAGTTGACGATAACCCGGAAGATTTGGCGGCGGCAATAGATTATTTCACAAATTTTATTTCAAAAAAGCATATCGAACTGTCTTACCATATGAAAGTAAAAAGTTTCAATTCGCCGCTGGATTTTATAAAAAATTTTGCAATGGAGCGATTCAATTTAATTATCCTGGATATTTTTATGAAGGGTATAAACGGTATGCAGTTGGCAAAGTTTATCCGCGAAAAAGACAAAGACTGCAGCATAATTTTTTTGACAAACAGCGACGCCTTTTTAATGGAAGGCTACCAAGTTTTTGCCGCGGGATATTTTATCAAGCCGCTGAAAGATCACGAAGAAGAATTTAACAGGGCGTTTGACTACATTTACCCAAAACTTTTGGAAAGTCATCAAGAAATTTGTATACCCTTGATAAAAAGTTCAGATATAAAAATTCCGTACAAAAATATTTATTACGTCGATATAAACGAAAAACACCGCGTGCGCATCAATACCAAAACTCAATATTTTATAACCACAATGAGCTACGAAGACTGCCAAAAGTGGCTGATGACCGACAAAAGATTTTTGGAATGTCATTACCGAATTATAATCAATATGGATTATATAATTTCAATGCAGGAAGAAGATTTTGTTTTGGAAAACGGCGTCAAAGTTCCGATAAGCCACCGCCGCCGAAAAGAGGCTAAGTGGGCGTATATGCAATATCTGGCACTTTAAAAGAATCCAAATTTTTATTTTCCTTGTAAGAAAAACTTCTTGCAGGGAATTTTTTTTAGCATAATTCGCCGTTATTTTTTTGTAAATAATAAAAAAGTCCTTGAAAGCAAAAAACACCGTCTAAAAACGCTGTATTTCGCCTACAAGGGCTCTTTCAGTGGGTAATGATATATTTTTATTCAAAAAAATTAAAAACGCGCTACGAGGCTCTCAGACGCCTTACAAGCGATATTCAAAATAAATCAGTTGGAAATTTTTTCGGCAACTGTTGCACGTGCAATCATCACAGCGGCTTCATAGCGGGTAATATTTTGCTCGCCCCTAAAAGTTCCGTTGCCGTAACCTTCGATTATTCCTTCAGCCGCCAACAAAGTAACTGCGTCAACCGCCCAATGATTATTCGACACGTCATAAAAAGGATTTGGATTTTTATTTTGGGAGGAAGTTTCTGCATTCAAATTAAGAACATTAGCCAACATTTGCGCCATTTCGTAACGGGTGATATATTTTTCGCCTCTGAAGGTGTTGTCTTCGTAGCCTTTAGTTATTCCTATTTTTGAAGTAAATCTTACAAAATTATACGCCCAATGCTCCGCCGGAATATCCGGAAAAACTATCGCGTCGTCAAGGTCTACATTAAATTTTGTCTTAAGAATTTTGGCAAGAACAGTTGAAGCTTCGTATCGAGTAATGTTTCTGTTGCCGCGGTAAGTGCCGTCGCCGTAACCTTCGATTATTCCTTTATTCGCCATCATGGTTACCGCCTCAAAAGCCCAATGACTTGGTTCAACATCTACGAAAGGATTCACGGCGGCAAAAACTATGGAATTTGTTTGGAAAATGACAACCGCAATTAATGACAGTAAAATTTTTTTTTCCAAATATTATCCTCCTTTCGAGAATCCAATTTTTAAAAAATTTCCACGCCATAAAAATTGCAAATTTTTTCAATTTGATTCATAAATCCCGCACCTGTAAATTTAAATTTCCAAGTGTCATTACTGCGGTAAATTTCCAACGCTTGAAAAATTTTTTCTTGACCCAAATTCAAAGGAATTTGAGCCAAAATTTTTTCATCTGCGCGAATTATTATTTCAGGCGCAACAAACTTTGAAAAATTATTTTCCGCGCGGTTTCCCGTGTCGTAAATTGCAAAATATATTACAACAGCTTGAATATCTTGCGGAATATCTTTTAAGGATAAGTCAATTCCTGCAACGGCGTCTTTGGAATTTAAAGACAAGCTCAAGGATTCGTGCCGCGGATTATTGAAGAAAATCATATCGCCGTCCGCAGTTACTTTGCCATTTGCGCCTAAACAAAAAGCGTAGACGTCAACAGGAAGCCCGAGCGGTATTTTTTTTGCATTAAAAAGCACTGAAATATTTTGTGAATTGTCTTGCTGATACTGCGAAATATTTTTGGAGGCGGCGGAAAAGTCAGGTTGCCCGTCTTGCTGATATTGCGAAATATTTTTGGGCGCGGCGGAAAAATCAGGTTGCCAGTCTTGCTGATATTGCGAAATATTTTGGGGCGCGGCTGAAAAGTCAGGTTGCCAGTCTTGCAGATAATGCGAAATATTTTGGGGCGCGGCTGAAAAGTCAGGTTGTCTGTCTTGCCGGTACTGCGAAATATTTTGGGGCGCGGCTGAAA
>JAFSZS010000074.1 GCA_017455645.1 Selenomonadaceae bacterium
AATTATCGTGTTACCAAAGGAGGTTTTTTTGTTGGAAAATAAAATAGCGGAATTGAAAGCCGCGGCAAATGATGCAATAAAAAAAGTTGCCGACGATTTAAAAGAGTTGGACAACTTAAGAGTAAAATTTTTGGGCAAAAAAGGCGAACTTACAAATTTACTGCGCGGAATGAGTCAACTTAGCGCAGAAGACCGCCCGCGTATCGGTAAAATCGTCAACGACGCACGCGCCGAAATTGAACAACTTATCGCTGAAAAAAATTCAGAGCTTAAAACAAAGGCACTGCAAAATAAATTGGCGGCTGAAAAAATCGACGTAACTTTACCGGGCAGAAAAATTCAGCGCGGACACTTGCACCCGCTTACCTTGACTTTAAACCGCGTCAAAGAAATTTTTATTAATATGGGCTATACAGTTGAGGAAGGACCCGAAGTTGAACTTGATTCATACAATTTTGAGGCGTTGAACCTTCCAAAAGACCACCCCGCCCGCGATGCTCAAGATTCATTTTATATCACTGAAGAAATTTTGTTGCGTACGCAGACTTCGCCGGTACAGGCGCGCACTATGCAAAAAAATAAAGACAACGCGCCAATTCGTATGATCGCACCGGGGCGGGTTTATCGCCGTGATGATTTTGACGCCGCGCATTCGCCAATGTTCCATCAAATTGAGGGCTTGGTTATCGACGAAAAAATTACTTTTGGCGATTTAATAGGTACGCTTGATTTTTTCTGCAAGCAAATGTTTGGCGAAAGTACAAAAATTCGCCTGCGTCCAAGTTTCTTTCCATTCACGGAACCGTCTGCTGAAGTTGATGTAAGTTGTCCAATTTGTCACGGACACGGCGGCGGCTGCAAAGTCTGCCATGACAGCGGCTGGTTAGAAATTTTGGGTTGCGGCGAAGTTCATCCTCGTGTACTTGAAATGAGCGGCTACAATTCCTCAAAAGTTAGCGGTTTTGCCTTTGGTATGGGCGTTGAAAGACTTTGTATGATTAAATACGCCATTGACGATTTACGCCTATTTTTTGAAAACGATATGAGATTTTTAAAGCAATTCTAAAATGATTGAAAAAATAATTTACGGCGCATTGTCAGATAAAAACGACCCCGACGGCAGCAGACGTCAAAAACACGCACAAATTTTTTATACTGCGCGACGTAATTCAAAAAAAGAACCGTTTGTCAAGCGAATAGCCGAAAATAGCGGGATGAATGAAAAATCAGTCAATAAAATTTTTGACCACGTTTTTATTGAAAAACACGAAATTTACGGCGAATTAAGAAATTTTGATTCAAGTTATGACATGGCAGAATCTTTTCGCAGGTTGTATGAAGGAAAAAATATTTTGCCTCACGATTTAATTTTAATGAAACACGAGCGGCTGGAATTGGAATTAATGAAACGTTACAATTATTCTCAAACTGAAGCACATATTTTATCATCGACCAAATATAATTATTCCGAAGCATTAAATAAATATGAAAGGGAGCGCGATTTAAATGGAAAAGCTTGAACTTTTGGAAGTGAACGAAGATAAAGCCGTATACAAGTATTTTCCCGAAACTGAAACTGAAAAATTTGGTATAGTTTCGGTTAATCGAAAAACCGGCGAACGTAAAATAGAAAAACTTTTTGAAGAATACGGCAACCGCTATGCTTTTCACGCTTGCAACGAATTGGAACGCTACATAAGCAAAGGCAATTTCCCTGTAAACGGCGGCGTTGCTTGGTATTAAAAATTTTAATTGGAGGGATTTTAATAAATGCAAGTATCTTTGAATTGGTTAAAAGATTTTTTGAATATAGATTGTACAACTGAAGAATTGGCAGAAAAATTTACAATGAGCGGCAACCCTGTTGAAAATATTATTCGCGCAGGACAGGGCTTAGAAAAAGTCGTAACCGGCAAAGTTGAAAAAATTGAACGCCACCCTGACAGCGACCACATGTGGATAACTCAAGTTAATGTTGCCACAGGTGAACTTTTGCAAATTGTGACGGGCGCGCAAAACGTCAAATTGGGCGATATTGTACCGGTTGCGTTGGTTGGGGCTAATTTACCCTGTGGCAAAAAAATTTCTAAAGGCAAATTGCGCGGCGTTGTTTCAAACGGTATGCTCTGCAGTTGTGACGAATTGAAAATTGAAGGCGATTCAAGCGGGATTTTAATTCTTCCTGCAGATACGCCCGTTGGTATTCCCGTCGCGCAGGTTTTAGGCTTAGACGATGATATTTTGGAATTTGAATTGACAGCTAACCGCGGCGATTGTTTCAGCGTTTTTGGCTTAGTTCGTGAGGCGGGCGTGCTTTTAAATCAAACGCCGAAATTTCCCGAAATTAAAGTTACTGAAGACGCGGGCAAAAATTCAGCTGACTTAATCGAAATAAAAATTGACGCGCCGGATTTGTGCAGCAGATTTTCTGCGCGAGTTTTGACTGATGTTAAGCTTGGACCTTCGCCCGAATGGATGCAGAAACGTTTGGAAGGCGCGGGTATTCGCTCAATCAATAATGTTGTTGACGTTACAAATTTTGTAATGGTTGAATTGGGGCAACCGCTCCACGCTTACGACTACGACGAAATTCAAGGCAAAGTTTTAAATGCACGTCGCGCAGTTGCAGGGGAACAACTTCACACTCTCGACGATTCAAACAGGCTTGCAAAGGGCGGCGAACTTGTCATTGCTGACGCCGAAAAAGCCGCAGGGCTTGCAGGCGTTATGGGCGGCTTTGAAACCGAAATTACCGAAAAAACTAAAACCGTTGTACTTGAGGCGGCTAGTTTTAATTCTGCGTCAATTCGTCGTACAAGCCGCGCAGTCGGTTTACACTCCGAAGCAAGCGGCAGATTTGAACGCGGCGTAAATGAAAAGGCTACTGTTACCGCGCTTGACAGAGCCGCGCAACTTTTACAGGAAATGGGCGCGTGCAAAGTTTG
>JAFSZS010000075.1 GCA_017455645.1 Selenomonadaceae bacterium
CTTCGCACGATACTTTACATTAAAATTTTGAAAGACGCCTTAAAATCAATCCTACGCGCTTTTACTGTCAAAAAATTTTTCAGGATTAAAGCCGCAATTTTCGACGCGTGATTTTTAAGTATCTGTAAAAATAATGCCTCTCACGCGCACTGTAAGCCACGCAGACGCACGTTTTACACTTCGCACGATACTTTATATTAAAATTTTGAAAGACGCCTTAAAATCGATTCTACGCGCTTTTACTGTCAAAAAATTTTTCAAAATTAAAGCCGCAATTTTCGACGCGTGATTTTTCAGTACCGGCAAAAATAATGCCTCTCTCGCGCGCTGTAAGCCACGCAGACGCACGTTTAACACTTCACACGATATTTTATATTAAAATTTTGAAAGACGCCTTAAAATCGATTCTACGCGTTTTTAACAATAAAACCGGTTACAGGTGATTGTATGAAAAAAAAAGTAATGACAATATTTGGCACGCGCCCCGAAGCTATAAAAATGGCTCCGGTAATTTTGGAATTGAAAAAATTCCCCGAAATTGAAACAATCGTAACGGTTACGGCGCAACATCGGGAAATGCTTGACCAAGTTTTAAATTTGTTCAAAATTCAGCCGGACTTCGATTTAAATATAATGTCAGCCGGACAAACGCTCTTTGAAATTACAAGCCGCGCACTTTTGGGCTTAAATTCGATTCTGGAGCAAGTCAAGCCGGATATAGTTTTGGTACACGGCGACACAACCACAACTTTTACAGGCGCGTTGGCGGCTTATTACCATCAAATTGCCGTCGGGCACGTTGAAGCCGGCTTGCGCACAAAAAATAAATATTCGCCCTTCCCTGAAGAAATGAACCGAAAACTTACGGGCGCGTTGACAGATTTACATTTTGCGCCGACCGTTACCGCCAAAAACAATTTGCTTGCAGAAGGCGTTGACGCCGAAAAAATTTTTGTTACTGGAAATACAGTAATTGACGCGCTTTATCAAACTGTAAGCAAAGATTTTAAATTCAGCGGCGAACTTGAAAAAATTAATTCTACAAGCAAGCGAATAATTTTAGTAACCACTCATCGCAGGGAAAATTTGGGCGAGCCGCTGCGGCAAGTTTACAAGGCTTTAAAAAGAATTGTTGAAGAATTTCCCGACGTTGAAATTATTTTCCCCGTGCATAAAAATCCTAAAGTTCGTGAAGTTGTCAACGCAGAATTGGGCAACCTCGCGCAGGTTAATTTGATTGAGCCACTGGATTATCAGCCGTTTGCAAATTTAATGAACCGTGCAACTTTAATTTTGACAGATTCCGGCGGTATACAGGAAGAAGCTCCCTCACTCGGTAAGCCGGTTTTAGTCCTGCGCGACACAACCGAAAGACCGGAGGCAGTTTTGGCGGGAACAGTAAAATTAACCGGCACTGAACAAGAAAAAGTTTACGGCGCGACAAAATTACTTTTGACAGATTCAGCCGAATATAAAAAAATGGCAGCCGCCCAAAATCCTTACGGAGATGGAAAAGCCGCCAAAAGAATCGTGCAAACCATTTTATCAAGTAAAATCTAATCTACGTGCAAAGCGCACGTTTTTTTTTGTTGACAAACTCCCCACGCCTAAAGGCGGGGGATTCTGCTATCAACAACACTTGCCTCTAAAAGAGGTCTTACGGTGTCTCCTGCACAGGTCGTTGCCCCAACCTGATGAAATATAAATCAACCGAATTTTACAACACAAGTTTATTTTTGACAAGTTTTTTTGCGCCTTATATCTCCACGTCTAAAGACGGGGGCTTTACGGCGCGTTTCGGTAAAAAAGTACACGCGTATACATTTTTAAAATATCTTGACGTAATTTTATAACAAAATTATAATAATGCCATCAGCTGATAAATGAAAAAATTTTTAAATTGGCAGGTGTTTTAAAATGACAATTTCAAGCGGAGATACAGCGTGGGTGCTGATAAGTGCGGCTTTGGTTTTTATAATGACGCCGGCAGTTGCGCTTTTTTACGGCGGAATGGTGCGAAGTAAAAATGTTTTAACAACAATAATGCAATCAATGTTTATATTGGGAATGGTCAGCGTTGAATTTATTCTGATTGGTTACACGCTGATTTTCAGTACAGATATAGGCGGCTTGATTGGTGATTTTTCAAAAATTGGATTGGCGGGCGTCGGTTATAATATTTTGGAAGGCGGAACAATACCCGAACTTGCGTTTGTAGCTTTTCAATGTATGTTTGCGGCGTTGACTCCGGCTTTGATAACGGGCGCGTTTGCCGAAAGAATGAGATTCAGCGGCTTTGCAGTTTTAATGTTGTTGTGGGCGATTTTGATTTATAATCCAATGGCGCACTGGGTCTGGGGCGGCGGCTTTTTGGCACAACTCGGCGCGTTGGATTTTGCGGGCGGATTAGTCATTCACATTTTAAGCGGCGTCAGCGGTTTAACAATTTGCATTTTGTTGGGCAAGCGTCGCGGCTATGGAAAAACTGCAATGGTCCCGCACAATATCCCGATGACAGTTTTGGGCGCGGCTTTACTTTGGATCGGGTGGTTTGGATTCAACGCGGGCTCGGCGTTGGGCGCAAATGAACTCGCGGCAAATGCTTTTTTGGTATCACAAATAGCGGCGGCGGCAGGCGTTTTGGGTTGGGTTTTACCTGAATGGAAACGCAGCGGCAAGCCGACAGTTTTGGGCGCAGTTTCCGGCGGAATTGCGGGACTTGTGGCGATAACTCCCGCGGCAGGTT
This sequence comes from Selenomonadaceae bacterium, assembly GCA_017455645.1. GTDB lineage: Bacteria > Bacillota > Negativicutes > Selenomonadales > Selenomonadaceae > Quinella. The sequence goes on from JAFSZS010000075.1 coordinate 2,747, forward strand.
ATGTAACAATTTTACCTTCACTTTTGATAGGATTAATCGGCGGCGCAATTTGCTACAGCGCGGTTGCAATTTTGAAAGAAAAACTCGGCTACGATGATTCGCTTGATGCCTTTGGCGTTCACGGCGTAGGCGGAATGTGGGGCGCGGTTGCAACAGGACTTTGGGCAACAACTGCAATTAATCCCGACGGCGCAAACGGCTTATTTTATGGCGAAAGTGATTTATTCTACGCGCAAATTCTTTCAATCGGCGTTGCGGTAGTTTTTGCGGTTGCAGGTTCAACTATCCTTTATAAAATTGTAAATTCGATAATCCTGTTGCGCGTTGATGCAAACGAAGAAGTCGGCGGCTTAGACGTCATGGAGCACGGCGAGCGCGGCTACAACGCAGGGCTTTTCAGCGGCTCCGGCAGTTTTATCGGCGGCAAGGAATTTGAAAGTTCCCCGGCTTTTAATTTAAATCATCACGGTATTTAATTGGAGGCGGCAAAAATGCAGGAACGAAAAATTACAAAAATAGACATAATCACGCGCCCTGAAAAGTTGGAAAGTTTGAAAGATGCTTTAAATGAAATTGGCGTTTTGGGTATGACGGTTAGTCAAGTTTACGGTTGCGGTACTCAAAAAGGTCATAAAGAAGTTTACCGCGGGCGAGAATATGAAATTAATCTTTTGCCGAAAATAAAAATTGAAACGGTTGTTTGTGAAATTCCGGTTGAAAGAGTTTTGGAAGTGGCACAAAAAATTTTACGCACGGGCAAATTTGGCGACGGAAAAATATTTGTTTATGAACTTACAGACGCCGTAAGAATCAGGACGGGGCAACGTGGCGCAGAAGCGATTATGGATGTACCCTGTGAAATCGTAGATTAATAATTAGAAATATCCTCAACTGTCGGTACGATAATGATCCATTCGCCGTTGTGCGATTTTCTCAACAAGTCCAGCATATAATTTTCAGGAACAGTAACGCAACCGGCACTTGTCCAACGCCCTAAGCTTTTACAGTGCAGGAAAATTGCCGCGCCCTTTCCAACAACAGTAGGATTAATATTAAAGCCGATATTCATTGCGTACTGATACTGATAATATTCAATCAAATGTTCACCCGAAATTCCGTAAGAAGATTCAACCCAAGTGTTGTACGTCGAACTTTCCGCGCTAAGGTAAGAGTTCGGCGTTATTTTTTTGTAAGTCATTTCAGTACCGGGGTTATTGCCGAGCCCGAAAGAATACAAAATTGGAAAAGCTCCAATAGGCGTTGTACCGTCGCCCGCCGTCCTGTTCCAACTTAAACCGTTGCGCCCGTACCCGCAATAAGTTTCAAAGTCTTCTTGCCATTCGCCGTCAATTTTATTCCAAAGGCTAAGTGTATGGTCGACAACCAAAATTATCTGATTGGTTTTTTGCGCGGTTGCCGAATTTGCCAAAAGATTTTCTATTTTATTTTGTTGACTGCTCCAACTTGTCAAAGCGTTCATTCGCGCAGATTCTTTTTCAGCCGCCGAAAGTTTTTTGTAATTCGTAGCCAATGATTCTTCCCACGCGCCGTAAACAGGATTTGGGAAGGCGATAAATTTTGTACCGAAATTATTTTGATTTTTATCAATGATATTATTTCGCTCGGAGGTATTTTTATTGTAAGTTTCAAGCGGGAAATCGCCGACGTTATCGCCCATATACACTACCACTTCATAATTTTTGGAAATTTCGTCAAAGCGCGGCTGTTTGTAGCTTGTGTTGTTTTTGAAAAGCATATGATTTTTATCAGCTTGCGGCAAGCCGAGTTTTTCAAAATTTTTAATCGTGCCTTCCAATTCTGTATCAACGTGGCGGTTGCTGACGTAAAAAATTTCAACGCCCTTTGAATCAACGTACTGCAAACAGTCAACCGCGCCGGGCATAGCGGAGGCGATAGCGGCGTTGCACCAATCTACCCAACTTTGCCTTTGATAAGCTACGCCCGTACCGACAAACGCGGCTTGATGTGGCAGATTTAATAAAATTGTTTCGTCAACATCCAAAACTATTGCCAAAGGTTTACCGTTGCGCTTGCGATTTTTTACGGCGTTATCGACTTGCATTTTTACGGCGTTGTAAGCTTGATAACAAAGTGCGCGGTATTCGGCTGAAGTGTTCATCCACGCCAAACTCATAACATTTTCGTTGTAAAGTTTTTCTATTGCATAATATTTTTCTGATTGAGCGTTCAATTCTTGGACTGTTTCAGCCGCGCAGAAATTATTTGCAAAAACGAAACTTAATCCAAATGCAACCGATTTTAAAAATTTTTTCCGCACTCAAATTGCCTCCCCAAAAAAATTTTCCTTGCGGCTAATTATTTCTTGCAATATAAAACCCGCCGTGTTATAATATCCGTAAGATTTAATCATAAATCGGAAAAAATCATAACCACCAGCGGGAAGAGACTCAATTTTTATTGATTTGTAAAAAAATTATACCCCGTAAAAGATTTTTTGTCAATGAATTTTAAGGAGGCAATTTTTATGGAAAACCAACTTCAAATTTTTGAGAGCGAAGAATTCGGCAAAATTCGCACAGGCTTAATCAATGGCGAGCCGTGGTTTGTAGGCAAAGACGTTGCAACTGCTCTTAGCTACGCTGATACTTTTGCTGCTTTGAAGCAACATGTTGACGATGAAGACAAAATGGTTTTAACTCGTAAGCAATTTGAAGAAATGGCGTCAGATCAAAAAACTGGTAAAACCCCAGTTTTGGATTTTGAATTTGATTCGCCTCGCGGTTTAACTTTTATCAATGAAAGCGGCGTTTATGCATTAATCTTCGGTTCAAACTTGCCAAAGGCGAAAGAATTTAAACATTATGTAACTTCTGAAGTTTTGCCGTCGATTCGCAAATATGGTTATTACATTGCACCGAGCCTTGAAAATGCTATTAAAAATATGGCGCAAACTTTAACAAGCGACAGCGCAGAATTGGCTTGCCTTGCTGAAAGAACGCCAATGCTTTCTTTGCAAATGGAAGCTATGATGATAAAAATTTTGGCAGACTACACAAAAAATCCCAATAAGCTTGCTTCGGTTATTGAAGATTTGCCCGGCGAAATTTGGAAATGGATTAAAAATTACGAAGGAGTTTATCAAGTCAGCACAATAAGCCGTGTAAGAAATTTTCATCGTGGTAATGTAACACTTATGACTCCTCATCCAAATGAAGATGGACATATGCACATAGGCTTATATAAGGACGGTAAAACAATAACTTATTCTATTCATCGCCTTGTTGCAGAAGCTTTTATCCCAAATCCTGACAATCTGCCTGAAGTTGACCACCGCGACGGCAACCCTGCAAACAATCACGTTACAAATTTGCGTTGGTGTACACGTAAACAAAATGCAGAGTATGCAGTTGAAACCGGAGCGTATAAATTTGGTGATAATCATCCGCGTTCAAAACTTACTGTAGAAAAGGTTCGTGAAATTCGTGCAAAATATGTTCCTCACAGCAAAACTTGTGGAATAAAAGCATTGGCAAGAGAATATGACGTTTCAAAATCTACAATAGAACACGTTGTCTACAATGAAATTTGGAAACACGTCCAATAACTGAAAAAAGCCCTCGAATGAAGGCTTGATAAAAAACACAATCTATTTTGAAGTTTATCCGGTTGGAACGGGTAAACTTTTTTTCTTTGCAGATTATAACAGAAAATTTTTTACATTGCAAGCTGTCCCGCAAATAAAATCGCCATTAATATTAACAGCGGGTGAACTTCAGCAAATTTGCCGGTACAAAGTTTCAAAATGACGTATGATAAAATTCCAATACCAATACCGGTCGTGATTGAGTAAGTGAAGGGAATTAAAACCAGCGTCAAAAATGCAGGGAACGCCTCGCTGTAGTCGTTCCAGTCAATCGTTGCAACATTGGCGCACATAAAGCAACCGGTTAAAATCAGCGCGGGAGCAGTAACTGAAGGCAAGGAAGAAATAGCCGCCGCCAAAGGTTGAAAGAAAAGCATTGCGATAAATAAAGCCGCCGTAACAACCGAAGTAAAACCCGTGCGCCCGCCCGCAGATACGCCTGTACCACTTTCAACATAAGCTGAAGTTGGACTCGTACCGAAAAACGCGCCAACAAAACTTGCAACCGAATCAGCCAATAACGCACTTTTTAAATTTGGAAATTCGCCATCTTTTATTAAGCCGGCTTGCCGACCAATTCCCAACATTGTACCGGTTGTATCAAACAAAGTTACCAACAACAGCGTAAAAATTACCGGCGCAAGCGTCATAACGTCGCCAATTTCAACCTGCATAAATGTTTCATTGAAGCCGCTCGGCATTGAAAAAATTTCGTCGGGTAAATCCCACCAACCCAAAACTTTTGCAACTGCCGCCGTTAAAATCATTCCCAAAAATACCGCGCCGCTTACTCTTAAAACCATAAGCAGCATTGTTATCACAAGCCCGGCAACCGTCAAAATAAAAACTTGATCCGAAAAACTGCCGAAACTTACCATTGTTGCTTCAGAGGGCATTACCATGTGACCGTTGCGAAATCCTATCAAGGCGATAAATAAACCAATTCCCGCGGCAATAGCTTTTTTCTGTGATTCGGGGATTGAATTTATAAACATTTCACGAAAGGAAGTCAGCGACAAAATTATAAAAATCCCCGACGCAATAGCCGCCGCGCCAAATGCTTGTTGCCACGGTACGCCCATTGAAATTATTACCGTGTAAACCATGTAAGCGTTTATTCCGAGTCCCGGAGCGATCGCAATAGGATAGTTGGCAGCGACACCCATTATCAGGGTTCCGACAACTGCCGCAACAATCGTAGCGATATAGACGCCGCCGAAATTTACGCCGCCCGCGTTAAAAACTGAAGGATTGACAATCACAATGTACGACATTGCAAGGAAAGTTGTGACGCCCGCCAAAATTTCTGTACGCAGGTTAGTTTTGCGCTCTTCAAATAAAAAATATTTTTTCAGACTTTCCAATTTTTAAGCTCCCATCTAAAATTTTTTAAAAACGTGCGTATTCTACCGCGTACAAATTTTCTTGTCAAAATTTAATTTCTGCACAAAAAAACTTGACTTAAGCTACTTTATCGCGTTCCGAGCGTTTTTGTCAATGAAAGGAACGATTCAAATGGTTATTACTGCAGAAGAAAGAAAATTGTTGGTAGCAGAATTGTCTAAGTTGTCAGCAGAAACTCAAGCCGTCGTTATTAAACTTTTGATTGAGTATGACAAGCAAAAATTTGTTGCGAACTTGGAGCTTGAAGATTTGCCCGGCGAAATTTGGGCTTGGATTACCGGCTATGAAAATCTTTATCAAATCAGTACAAAGGCGCGTGTTAAAAGTTTCCATAAAGGTAAAGTGAAAATTCTTAAACAAGGTTTTAGTAGGGGCGGTTATTCTAGCGTTAGTTTACATAAAGATGGCAAGGCAAAAACTCATTTGGTACATCGTTTGGTTGCCAAAGCTTTTATTCCAAATCCTGAAAATAAACCTATAGTTGATCATATTGACTGCAACAGAGCTAACGCTTGCGTTGATAATTTGCGTTGGGTGACTCAAAAAGAAAATATACAAGCTGCAATCCAAAATGGCACTCATAAAATTGGTTCAGAAAGCCCGCACGCCAAATTGACTGAAGCTGAAGTCAAGCGTATTCGTGAAGATTATATTCCCTACGACAGATGGTATGGAATACGCGCAATGGCTCGAGAGTATGATGTATCGTTGACCACTATTGCAGATATTGTTCATTATCGCAATTACAAAAATGTTGAATAAAATTTGCAAAATATTTCAAATAGGCGCGTTGACTTTAAATTTGAATTGCAGTATATTTTTCTAAATAAATTGCAAAGGAGAAAAATGTATGAGCGAAGAAAAAAAATCTGCAGAGTTAGATTTGCAGGCAATAATCAAAAAAGCTGAAGCGCAAACAGATTTTCCTGAAGTACCGCTGGATGAATTTGAAATTCCTACTTATGAACAGTGGCGCGAGGCGTGCATTGAACTTTTGAAAGGCGCGGACTTCAATAAAAAGATGCTGACGCGCACTCAAGAGGGAATCACTTTCGAACCTATGTATTTTCACGATACAACCGAGCCGATTTTGCCGAAAAATTCCTTCCCGGGCAAAGGCGATTATTTGCGCGGCGCAAAAGTCAACGGCTATGTAAACGCGCCTTGGGGTATCGCGCAGGCTTGCGATGAAACTTTCCCCGCCGAAAACAACGAACTTTTGAAACACGAAATTGACAAAGGCTCCACAATCTATAATGTTCAGTTGGACTGCGCGACAAAGAAAAATGTTGACGCTACAGTTTGCAAACACCCCGGCAAGGGCGGCGTAAGTCTTACCACGCTTGAGGACGTCGAAATTTTACTGAAAGATTTAAAACTTGATAAATATCCTTTGTACGTTTACGCAGGTGCAAGCAGCGCGCCTATTCTTTCATTGATAATTGCGGCTGTCAAGAAAAACGGCGGCGACGTTTCAAAACTGCGCGGCTTTGTTGGAGCTAATCCCATTGGCGAATTGGCGGCGAACGGCGAATTAAACCAATCACTTGAAAAACTTTATGACGAGGCGGCGGCTGTTGCAAAGTGGGCAATTAAAAACGCGCCCGAATTAAAAACTTTTATGGTTAAAAGCGACGTTTTCAGCAACGGCGGCGCAAATGACGTTCAAGAAATTGCTTATACACTTTCAGCGGCGGTTGCTTACATTCGCGCACTTTTGGAACGCGGATTGACGATTGATGAAGCGGCGGAGCAAATTATGTTCGGACTTTCAGCCGGTGCCAATTTCTTTATGCAGGTTGCAAAATTCCGCGCAATTCGTCCAATTTGGGCAGAAATTATCAAGGCGTTTGGCGGCAGTGAAAAAGTTCAACATATTCACGTACACGCACGCCCCGCGCTTTTCTTCAAAACTGTTTATGATCCCTATGTAAATATGCTTAGAAACACTTCAGAAATTTTCTCGGCGGTAGTTGGCGGGCTTGATTCATTTGAGAACGCGCCTTTTGATGAGCCTATCAGAAAAGGCGACGAATTCAGCCGCCGTATCGCACGCAATGTACAGATTATTTTACAGGAAGAATTTGGATTGTTACAGCCTATTGATCCTGCAGGCGGCAGTTGGGCGGTTGAAACTCTTACAAAACAGATTAAAGAAAAAATTTGGGCAGAATTTCAAGCTATCGAAGGCAAAGGCGGAATTGTTGCCGCGCTTAAGGAAGGTTATCCTCAAGCCGAAATTCAGAAAATCCTTGACGCAAGATTTAAAGCCGTTGAATCCCGCCGTGACAGAATTGTTGGTAGCAATATGTACGCCAATATGACTGAAGAACGCCTTGACGCTCGCGCAGAAGATTTTGACGAAAATAAAAAGGCGCGCACTTCAGCTATTGAAAATTATTTGAAAACTGTTGACGCCAAAGACGCGCTTGCAAAAGTTGACGCGGCTAATTTTGATACAGTGATTGACGCGGCGGCGGCGGGTGCAACTATCGCCGAAATTCGCTCCGCACTTGGTACAGGCGAATCTGACAAAGTTCAATATATCGGTGCGCACCGTTTAAGCGAAAAATTTGAAGCACTGCGCGAAGCAACCGAAAAATTTAAAGCTGAAAAGAATGACAACGTTAAAATCTTCCTTGCGAATATGGGACCAATTCCCCAACATAAAGCTCGCGCAGATTTCACTACAGGATTTTTACAAGTCGGCGCGTTTGAAGTTTTGGGCAATAACGGCTTTGCAACGGTTGAAGACGCGGCGGCGGCGGCTAAAGAATCCGGCGCAGATGCAGTTGTAATTTGTTCAACTGACGCAACCTACCCTGAAATTGTTCCCGCACTTGCGCCTAAACTCCATGAAGTTTTGCCGAATGCTACGGTTTACCTTGCGGGTACTGCTCCGGCTGAACTTGTCGAAACTTACAAAAACGCCGGTATTGACGATTATATTAACATTCGCTCGAATTGTTATCAGACTTTAATTTCAATGCAGAAGAAAAAAGGGATATAGGGAATAGGGAATAGGGAGTAGAAAAAGTTTTCACTATTCACTATCCACTACCCACTAATCCCTAAAAGCGACTGAAAGGAGCTTTTTAAATGGCTGAATATAAAAATCCTGACTTCACGCAAATTAGCCTCGGCGACGCTCCGCAGGTTGACGCGGCAGCGTGGAAAGCTGAATTTGAAAAAGCGGCGGCTGCAAACTACGACAGCTTGTCATATAAAACTATGGAACATGTACCGATTAAACCGCTGTACACTCATGACGAATACGACCATATGAATCACTTGGACTTTGTAAGCGGTATCCCGCCGTTTTTGCGCGGTCCTTATTCTACAATGTACGTTTTCCGCCCGTGGACAGTTCGCCAATACGCAGGCTTTTCCACTGCTGAAGAATCCAACGCCTTTTACCGCCGTAACCTTGCCGCCGGTCAAAAAGGTTTATCAATTGCCTTTGACTTGCCTACACATCGCGGCTACGACGCAGATAATCCCCGAGTTTTTGGCGACGTTGGAAAGGCGGGCGTTTCTGTTTGTTCAATGCTGGATATGAATATTTTGTTCAGCGGTATTCCACTCGGGCAAATGTCAGTTTCAATGACAATGAACGGCGCAGTTTTGCCTATTCTTGCTTTTTACATTCAAAGTGGTATTGAGCAGGGCGTCGATAAAGCAGATTTAACCGGCACTATCCAAAATGATATACTTAAAGAATTTATGGTACGCAATA
>JAFSZS010000076.1 GCA_017455645.1 Selenomonadaceae bacterium
AGCAACCGTCATCGCAAGACTTCCCCTTTCTTAAATATTTATTCAGTTGGTGATTATTTTAAAACTTTTAAAAAATTTGTCAATATTGCGCCGCCTAACTCACGACTAAAGTCACGAGTGTGCGGCGGCGCGTTCATCAAAATTTAATGTTTCAGTTTCTGGAATTGTCAAGCAAATATAAAATTGCATTAACCGCGGCAACGGCAATGGGACTGCCGCCTTTTGTACCTTCAACGGTTATGAAAGGAACTTTATCCTGCGCGAGGAGTGCAGATTTAGAATCAGCCGCGCCGACAAATCCTACCGGTACACCAATAATAACCGCGGGTAAAATATTTTCTTCCTTGACAAGGCGCAAAACTTCAAAAAGCGCAGTAGGGGCGTTGCCAATCGCCACTACCGCGCCGTTAAGATTTTCGCCGAAATTTCGCATTGCCGCCATTGAGCGGGTAATTTTTTCACGCGCCGCAATTTCTTTAATTTCGTCGTCAGCAACTTTACAAAAAACTTCGCCGCCGAATTTTTTTAGCGTGCGCTTGTTAATTCCCGTGCGTACCATTTCAACATCAGTAAAAATATTTGCGCCGCGCAGAATCGCCGCCTTTGCCGCGTCAATCGCCGTTTCAGAAATTTTGATTATTGGCGCGTACTCAATATCGCCCGCCGCGTGTATTATCCTTGAGTAGATTTTTATTTCGTCGTCGCGCAGATTTAAACTTTTTATGTAGGGATAAATTATTTCAAAGCTGCGATTTTCAATTTCCATTGGTTGCGTTATCATTTTTCTACCTCAAATTATTTTTGATACGAAGGCGCAGAATCGCCGCCTTTGCCGCGTCAATCGCCGTTTCAGAAATTTTGATTATTGGCGCGTAGTCAACATCGCCCGCCGCGTGTATTATCCTTGAGTAGATTTTTATTTCGTCGTCGCGCAGGTTCAAATTTTTTATGTAGGGATAAATTATTTCAAAACTGCGATTTTCAATTTCCATTGGTTGCTTTATCATTTTTCTACCTCAAATTATTTTTGATACGACGATAAAATAATAAAATACGGGCGCGGTATATAAAATGCTGTCGAATCTGTCCAAAACGCCGCCATGACCGGGAATTATTATCCCTGAATCTTTCACGCCGGTAAATCTTTTAATTGCAGACTCAACCAAATCACCCAGCGTTGCAACAATCGCCAAAATTACGCCCGCCGTTGCCATTTGAGTAATTGGGTAGCCGAATAAAAAAGTTCCAACCACAACCGCGGTTAAAGCCGTGCCGATAAGCGAGCCCAAAAAGCCTTCAACAGTTTTGTTGGGGCTGATTGAAGGGGCTAACCTGTGCGAGCCTACCGCCGAGCCAATGAAATATGCAAAGCTGTCACTTGCCCACGTACAAGCGAAAAGTATCCAGACCAATTCGCAGCCGCCGTCAAAGTGCAAGTTCGATAAAGTTTCAAAAAAATTTATATTGCCGACATTTTCACCAATGAAAGTATGCAAATTTATCAAGGATTCTACTTTGTGCGGTTCATCTGCCAAAAATCTTAACATTATCAAATGTGCGAAAGGCAACCCCAGATAAAATAAGCCGCCCACTGACACGCCGGCTTCATTCGGGCGCATTGAAAAAATTACAGTCAATAAAAATATCGCAAGCAAACTTAAAGTTAAAATTGCAAGTAATTCTTCAATGTTGCCGAGCCACGCACAACACAAAATTAAAATCAGTGCAAACGCGCCCAAAAAAAATGCTGTATCAATTCCTGCGCGATTGGACGCGGCGGAATATTCATACCAGCCAATTAACGCCAAAAGTATTGCAACGCCGGAAAAAACCGCGCCGCCCAGTTGTATGACGACGCCGGCTATTATTATTCCGATTATCCCTGTTATTATTCTTAAAGCCAAAAAGCCACTTCCTTTTCTAGTGTGATAGTTGGGTGGTGTGGTAGTGTGGTAGTTTTTACTATTCCACTATCCCACTACAACACTACCCCACTATTCCGCCAAAACGCCTGTCACGCTTGCCAAAATCCAAGAGCGCGCCAATAAATTCTTCCGGCGTAAATTCCGGAAAATTCGTTTTTGTAAAATAAAGTTCGGCGTAAGCAGTCTGCCAAAGTAAAAAATTACTAATCCGAAAATCTCCGCCCGTGCGAATCAATAAATCAACCGGCGGCTGCCCGACTGTATCAAGTTCATCTTCAAAAACATTGGGCGTTATATCGTCAGCCGAAATTTCGCCGCTTGCAACTTTACGCGCCAATTTCTGCGCCGCACGAACAATTTCATCTTGCCCGCCGTAATCTGCCGCAATATTAAATTTGACGCCGGTATTATTTTTCATCAGCTCGGTTGCACTTTGAATTTGACTTTGAATCAGCGGCGAAAAATCTTCAGTGCGCCCCAAAAATCTAAGCCTTACGTTATTGGCGTGCATTTCCAATTTTTCCTTTTCCAGATATTCAGAAAATAAATGCATCAGAAAATCAACCTCGGCGAAAGGGCGTTTCCAATTTTCAGTGGAAAAAGCGTAGACAGTCAAAGCTTCCATTTTCAAATTTACGGCAGTTGTCAAAATTTTTTTCAGCGTTTTAACTCCGGCGGTATGACCGGCACTGCGCAAAAGTCCAAGTGCATTTGCGCAACGCCCGTTGCCGTCCATAATAATTGCCACGTGGCGCGGCATTTTGGATTTATCGACTTTTTTAAGTAAATCGTCGGTTGCCATTTTTTAAACTTCCATAACTTCCTTTTCTTTGGTAGCCTTCGTACTGTCGACAAGTTTAATATATTTATCCAAAAGTTTTTGAACTTTATCCTGCGCGTCTTTTCTGTCGTCTTCAGTAATTTTTTTATCTTTTTCAAGTTTTTTGATAGCTTCGTTGGCGTCGCGGCGCACGTTACGCATTGCAACTTTGCATTCTTCAGCTTTTTTGCTTACAACCTTAACTAATTCTTTGCGGCGTTCCTGCGTAGGTTGCGGGATTGTCAAACGAATTGCAATACCGTCCGAATTTGGATTGAGTCCCAAATCTGATTTTTGAATTGCCTTTTCAATATCTTTGAGAGAGCCTTTATCGTAAGGTTTAATCATAATGATCCGCGGCTCGGGAATTGTAACATTTGCCATTTGATTAACGGGCGTGGGCGTGCCGTAATAGTCAACCATAACTTTATCAAGCAAGCTGGGCGTTGCGCGTCCTGCGCGAAGAGTGCCATAATCTTTTTTGAGAGCGTCCAAAGTTTTTTTCAGTTTGTCCTCCGATGAATTAATAACTTCGGTAGTCATTTTAAAATTTCCCCCTTAATCAGTTTGAACAATTTTTAAATCTTTATAAAAAGCTTCAGTACCAATATCAACAAAAAAACCGACTGCGCCGCGTGAATCTTTGCCAAGTTTTAAATCTTCAACAGTCAAAGTTAAAACGCCGTTCAAATAAAAATCTGCGCGAGCGTCATTAACCACGGCTTTTAAATTTACCCATTCGTTTAAGCCCTGCGAAATTTGATTTTCGTATTTGGTAATGTTGTTTTCTCTGAAGTAGGCAAAAGTATATTTTGGAAAAGAAAAATATTGGCAGCCGTGCGCCTTTCTTACAGGGTCTGAAGTGTTGGAATTTGTCGGGCGAATGTAAAAAGATTCAAACGCCGAATTGTCAGAATTGATACGAAAGGCAATACCGATAAAGCCGCGTGCATAATCCGGCGCGTCCGGCAAAAGGCGGCTCAACATTTTTACTTCGATTGTGCCGTTGTGAAAATCTGAATTTTTTAATTTTGCAATACTGTTTGTATCGTAGTCTAAAAGTTTTTCAGTTTTGACAACGCGCAAAACTTTTTCATTGTCAAGATTAAAATTTTCTGCAGAAACATTCACTGCGATAAAATTTTCAGCATTCATAATTTTTACCTCGTTACAGTTGTACCGATAGGCTCGCCGAGTGCCGCGGCTAAAATATTTTCGTGATTGTCGATATTGAAAACAACCAGCGGAATATTATTATCCATGCAAAGACTTGTAGCGGTTGCGTCCATAACGTGCAATTCACGATTCAAAATTTCAAGATATGTCAACGTGTCGAATTTTTTTGCGTCGGGATTTTTATTTGGGTCGCTGTCATAAATTCCGTCAGTGCCCTTTTTCGCCATTAAAATTACGTCAGCTTCAACTTCAGCCGCGCGAAGAGCCGCCGTTGTATCAGTGGAAAAATACGGGTTGCCTGTGCCGCCGCCGAAAATTACAACGCGCCCTTTTTCCAAATGACGAACTGCGCGCCGCCTAATGTAAGGTTCAGCAACTTCCCGCATTTCAATAGCAGTTTGCACGCGGGTAAACACGTTCATTTTTTCCAGTGCGTCTTGAAGTGCAAGCGCGTTCATAATCGTTGCAAGCATTCCCATATAATCTGCCTGCGCCCTGTCCATACCTTTTGCAGAGCCACTTAAGCCGCGCCAAATATTCCCGCCGCCTACAACTATTGCTACTTCCAATCCGGCGTCGTGAATCTTTTTTACCTGCGTTGCTATACTTTCAACAACCGGCGTATTAATTCCAAAATCTTTGTCACCGGCTAAAGATTCGCCGCTTAATTTTAATACGACACGCTTATATTTCAACAAAAAAACCGCCTCCAATTCGGCGTCAATTTTACAAGTTGCAAAGTTGTATGTCAAGAATCAGCTTTTTCTGTAATAAAAAATCCCGTAATGTGTAACTTTCTAAAAAAAAAATTTATCATTACGGGGAGATTTTTTACTTGTATGAATTTATTATACGTGAAATACCCTCTTCAAAAGAAATTTGAGGTTCAAAGCCGGTATCACGTTTCAAATCCGAAATATCCGCCTGCAAGTACATCACTTGATTTGCTGAATAAGGCTTGCCGCCAAAAACCAGCGGAACATTTGGCGTCATCAGTTTATAAATTGTTTCAATGTAAGATTTAAGAGTTAAACCTTTGCCGCTGCCAATAACATATACGCCTTCGGTTAAACATTGCCCCAAAAGTCTGAAAGCGCGGGCGGCGTCGTCAGCATGCAGATAATCCCAAATTTGCTCGCAAGGCGTCAAAACGGGTTGAATATTTTTTTGTAGCAGTCAATAACATAACTGATTAAAGTATTTGCGCCGTCATTTTCGCCGTAAACGCTTAAAATTCTTGTACCAACAAAAATTAAACCTAAAGCATTGCAGAGCATTTCAGCCAATTTTTCAGCTGCGTATTTCGACACGCCGTAAGCAGTAAAAGGTTTAATCGGCGTTTCACGATTCAAGGGCTTATCGCTTAAACCGTATTCAGCCTGTGAACCGGCGAAGATAAATTTCTTGCAACCGCATTTTTCGGCAAGGCGCACGGCGTCCAATGTGTAACGAATATTTTTTTCTTGTACGTCAACATTCAATCGCCCTGAATGTGAAGTTGCCGCCCAAGCAAAATGATAAAAAATTTCGGCGTCATTAAATTCCGGATTTAAATTTGAAAGTTCGTCAAGGTTAGCCTCAATAATTTTCAAATTTGGAGAATTTGGCAGGCGATAAAGATTTTTAGAGTTGCGGTGAACAATCGCCACAACTTCAATATTCTGTTTCAAAAATTCTTCAATCGTTGCAACGCCGAGCATACTTGTTGCGCCGGTTATTACAATTTTTTTCATAATTTAAACCTCTAAACAATCTGTAACTGCGCGGACAATATGCTCCGCAGAAATTTTGTAATAATCTTTCAGATAATCTGCGTTGCCGACAACTCCGGTAAATTCGTCATTCAGCCCAATTCTTTTTACGCAAGCTTTTTCACCATTCAAACCTGCAACAACTTCAGCAACCGCCGCGCCAAACCCGCCAAGGATATTGTTTTCTTCGACAGTCAAAATAGTTTTACATCTGCGCGAATATTTTTCAATAGTTTCAACGTCTATAGGTTTAACGGTAGGAAAAGTAAAAAAAGCCGTACTGATACCGGCGGCGTTTAAATTTTGAGCCGCTTTTAACGCTTCATAAGAAATTGCACCGGTTGAAAAAATAGCGCAGTCGTCGCCGTCAAAAATTTTTATCGCTTTACCAATAGTAAAATTTTTAATTTCGGCTTGATGAATAAGCGGCTCCCGCCCTTTTCCAAGACGCAAATAACACGGTTTATTAATTTTGTAAGCCGCCAAAGTTACAGCAACTGATTCATAAGCGTCAGCCGGCGAAAAAATTATCATGTTGGGAATTGCCCGCATTACAGATAAATCTTCCGTTGCGTGATGAGTAACACCGAGCGTGCCGTAAACCATACCAACACCGGCAGCAACAATTTTGACGTTTGCCTTGTGGTAAGCCGTACAATTTCGCACTTGCTCCAAACAGCGCAACGAAGAAAAATTTGCAATGGAATAAGTAAAAACGGTGTTGCCTTCCAACGCCAAGCCTGCCGCAACTGCCGCCATATTTTGTTCAGATATTCCAACATTAATAAATTTTTCAGGATTTTTTTCTATAAATTTGTTGAAAAGATTAAATCCCATGTCGCCGACCAAAAGAAAAATTTTTTCGTCTTCAGCCGCCAAATTGCAAAGTGTATCAACAAAAGCGTTTCTCATGGTTTTTGCCTCTCCAATTCCATAACTGCATTATCGTAAAATTCGCCTTGAGGGTCGCGGTAATGCCACAAATTATTATTTTCCATAAAAGAAACGCCCTTGCCTTTTACAGTTTTGGCGATAACGCAAGTTGGCTTTTTATCGTCCAAATTCAGCAAACTTTCTTTCAACGCGGCGTGATTGTGTCCGTCCACGCTGTGAACATTCCAGCCAAACGCCTTGAATTTATCTTCAAAACTTTGCATATCCAAAATTTCTGAAGTTTTGCCGAGTGCCTGTAAGCCGTTGCAGTCAACTATCATTGTAAGTCGATTCAAATTTTGTTGACGCGCAAATAAAATCATTTCCCAAACTGAACCTTCATTACATTCGCCATCACCGACAATAACAAAAGTGCGGTAATTACGCCCAGCTTTTTTTCCGGCAAGCGCAATTCCCGCCGCCATTCCTACGCCTTGACCTAGAGAGCCGGTAGAAATTTCTACGCCGCTTACTTCATTATGAAAAATATGACAAGATAATTTACTGCCGTTTGTGCCGTAAGTTTGCAATTCTTTTTTGTCCAAAATTCCAACTTCAGCAAGTGCCGCGTAAATTGCCGCGCCCGCGTGTCCTTTGCTTAAAATAATGCGCGTGCGTTCTTTGTCATTGTTTTTAACTTTTTCAATGTCAACAAAATTGCTGTACAAAACAGCTACAATATCAGCAACAGAAAAAGCCGAGCCTACGTGCGAGGCGTGCGCCGCGTGTACCATATCCAAAACATCACGGCGAATTTGCCACGCCAAATTTTCACTTTTCAAATATATCACCCTTAAAAAGCACATTAATAAAATTAACAGCTCTTGCCGGATGACATCAATAAAAAGTGGAGTTTTTTAATTCTGTTCCAAAAATTTTTTTATTCCTTCGTGCAAAGGAATTTTTGGCTGCCAACCGGGCAAAAGTTTATACGAATTCCACGGATTCATAATTTCTCTATTTTGATAAGGTCTGCCGCCCCACTCGATAGAAAAATTTTTTCCCGCAACATTTTCAAAAATTTTTACAACTTCGCGCAATGAAATTGGATTAGTCGAAGATACGCCATAAGTCCCGCAATGCTCGTATTTTGATTCAGATAAATATTTTCCGGCTAAAATAAACGCCTCTATCACGTCATCAATATAAACAATGTCAAAAAATTGTTTGCCGGGCGACATTTTTAATTTTTCGCCGGTTTCTGAAATTTTCTTCAACAATCCAAAAATTTTCCCGCGCTTATCATCAGCCCCATAAGTATTGACTAATTGAAGCTCAATGCATTTTAAATTTCGCACTTCTACATAATATTTGACAATAGCGCTAAAAGATTCTTTTGTAGCCGCGTAAAGATTGACCGGGCTATATTCGGCGTTATCAAAATGTTGAAAATAAGAACCTACGTTTACAAAATTATAAATATTATTAGCAACCATAGCCTCAAGAATTTCTGTTCCAAAAGTTATGTTGCTTTGAATTAGGGCTTGAATATCTTCAAATTTATGAGCATTTAAAGAATTAGCAGCTAAATGATAAACGACAAATGGCGTTCTGCCGCCCCCCCCCGTTTGGGTAGAGACGCAAATTTTATTGATAATATTTAGAACACTGTTATTGTTGTCATAAGCGTAACACTTTACATTGCGCCGAAGATTTTCTGACAGTTCCGCAATTTTTGAAGTCGGGCGCACAATAGCAAAAACTTCGTGCCCGTCATTAATAAGCCGCTCGCCCAAATGCTGACCTATAAAGCCGGTTATGCCCGTCATTAAAATTTTCATATCAAAGCTCCTAAAATTAATAAGTTAGCGCGGTTTTTTATTTTAACGCCTCGTGAATAATTTTTATCATGTAGTCAATTTTTTCGGTCGTCATACCGGGATAAACGCCAATCCAAAAAGTATCCTTCATAATTCTGTCAGTGTTGCTTAAATCGCCAACAACGCGGTAACCTTTGCCGGTTTTTCTCATTTCGTCGAAGCAGGGATGCTTAATTAAATTTCCGGCAAAAAGCATACGCGTCTGAATATTATTTTTTTCAATGTAGCGAACAACTTTTTCACGTTCTACGCCTTTTTGACAAGTCAATAAAAATCCGAACCAACTGGGATTTGAATTTTC
This sequence comes from Selenomonadaceae bacterium, assembly GCA_017455645.1. Lineage (GTDB taxonomy): Bacteria > Bacillota > Negativicutes > Selenomonadales > Selenomonadaceae > Quinella. Next base: position 8,727 of record JAFSZS010000076.1, read on the forward strand.
GCAGGGTACAGGCAAAATAAATTTATCCTGTAAATCTTTCAACCCTTCGCGCAGGAGTTTAAAATTTTGGCGGCGGCGTTCAATAAAATTTGGTAACTTTTTTAACTGCGCACAACCAACAGCCGCTTGCATATCGCTAACCTTCAAATTGTAGCCGAAGTGCGAATAAACATATTTATGATCGTAACCTTGAGGAAGTTCGCCAAATTGCCCGTCGAAACGATGCCCACACAAATTATCTTTACCGGCGGGACACATACAATCGCGCCCCCAATCACGGAAGGAGCGAATTAATTTGTGCAGTTTCGGATTGTCGGTATAAACCGCGCCGCCTTCGCCCATTGTTATA
>JAFSZS010000077.1 GCA_017455645.1 Selenomonadaceae bacterium
ATCGCACTTGAATTCATCGATTTGTACAAGAGACTCGCAAAGTAAGAATCCAATAATTTTCTAACCAAAAGGGTGGGCAGTTGATTTAATCGCTGCCTGCCTTTTTTGGTAGGGAGGATTTAAAATGTACAAAATTATTGCTTGCGATCTTGACGAAACTTTATTGCGCAAAGACAGAAAAATTTCTGCTGAAGATATAAAAAATATCGCCAAGTTAAAAGATTTGGGAGTAAAATTTGTACCGGCAAGCGGCAGAAATTATATCAGCATTGACGCGCAACTGAAGGAACTCGGCACTTTCGACGCTGAAAACGAATACGTAATTTCTTTCAACGGCGGCGCAATTACCGAAAATAAAAATCATAAACTTTTGCACTTCAACGGAATACCTTTTGAAATTGCCGAAGAACTTTACAAGCGCGGCTTGAATTACGATGTTTGCGTTCACGTTTACACTTTGGATAATGTTTACGCCTATAATTTTTTCCAAAACGAAAGAGACTACGTTGCAGGGCGAATGGCGGTACAAGAAACTTTTGAAAAGAATCTTGATTTTCTCAAAGGTCAAGAAATTGTAAAATGTTTGTACACCAACACTGACAGAAATTATTTGCAGAAAATCGCTAAAGAACTTGAAGATATTACCGGCGATTGTGACGTCAGCTACTCTTCAAACAGATATTTGGAATTTAACAAAAAAGGCGTCAACAAGGGCGCGGGACTTCGCAAACTTGCCGAAATTTTGGGCGTCGATATGAAAGACACCATTGCTATTGGCGATAATTGGAATGACGCTTCAATGATTGAGGCGGCGGGCTTGGGCGTCGGCGTTGCAAATGTTGTTTCTGATATGCGCAATTTGTGCGATTATATCTGCGAGCGGGATTGTGAAAACAGCGCAGTTTCTGAAGTCATTCAAAAATTTATCTTCGACAAAATTTAAAGCCTGTATTTGCGTTTAAATTCGATTTACGGGCAGTTTCATCGAGTTAAGGTAAAAATATATCAAAAAGTTTTTGAAGCCGCGTACAGGCGATTTCAGGCGCATTTTTGACGGTATTAAAATTATGAAAGGAGGCGTTGAAATGTTTCCCCAAAATTTTTTATGGGGCGGAGCAACCGCGGCGAATCAGTGCGAGGGCGCGTGGAATGTTGACGGCAAGGGGCTTTCAGTTTCAGATTGCAGCCGCTGGAAAAAGGAAGTTGACGTTAAAGACTACAAGGCGCAACATTCGATAACAAGCAAAGATATTGAAGACGCAATGGCAAGCGACGACGAAAAAATTTACGGCAAGCGGCACGGTATAGATTTTTATCATCGGTACAAGGAAGATATTAAACTTTTCGCCGAAATGGGCTTTAAATGTTTGCGCGTTTCCATTGCTTGGACGAGAATTTTTCCAAACGGTATTGAAGAAAATCCCAATGAAAAAGGCTTGCAATTCTACGAAGATTTATTTAACGAATTGCGCAAATACAATATTGAGCCAATGGTTACGCTCCACCATTACGAAATGCCGCTGTATCTTGCCAACAATTTTGACGGCTGGTACAGGCGCGAGGTTATCGATTTATTTTTAAAATTTTGCAAAACTGTTTTCAATCGCTACAAAAATCTTGTCAAATATTGGCTGACTTTCAACGAAATTGACAGCGTGTTTAGGCACCCGTTCACAACCATTGGAATTGTTGAGGACAGATACCCGCCTGAAAAATTTGAGGAAATTATTTATCAATCGGTACACAATAATTTTGTTGCAAGTGCATTGGCAACTAAACTTTTGCACGAAATTATCCCCGAAGCAAAAATGGGCTGTATGATAACGCGGACTTTAACTTATCCCGAAAATTGCAACCCCGAAAATATTTACCTTGCACTGAAAGACAATCAGAAAAATTTGTACTATTCAGATGTTCAAGTTCGCGGCGAATATCCAACTCACATAAAAAAAGAATGGGCGCGTAAAGGAATTAAGATTGACTTTGGCGAAAATGACGAAGAAATTTTAAAAAAATATCCGGCAGATTTTGTATCGTTCAGCTACTATCAGAGCCGCGTTGTAAGCATTGACACGGCGGGCAAAGAAATTGTCGGCGGCAACCTTACTACCGGCGTTAAAAATCCCTATTTAAAAACTTCAGATTGGGGTTGGCAGATTGACCCGCTCGGCTTGTGTATTTCGCTGATTGATTTGTACGATCGTTATCAGAAACCGCTTTTTATTGTTGAAAACGGACTCGGCGCGGTTGATAAAATTGAGGCGGACGGCAGTATTATTGACGATTACAGAATTGATTATTTTCGGCAACATATAGCGGCAATTTCAAAGGCGATTGATGAAGGCGTTGAAGTTATGGGATATTTGCCGTGGGGCTGTATCGATATGGTAAGCATGTCAACTTGTCAAATGAGCAAGCGTTACGGCTTTATTTACGTTGATTTAAATGATGACGGCTCCGGTAGCGGCAACCGTTACAGGAAAAAATCTTTTGAATGGTACAAGAAAGTTATCGCTTCCAATGGCGACGATTTAAATTAAAATTTTTAGGAGGTAAAAATTATGTCATTTCCAAAAAATTTTCTCTGGGGCGGCGCGGTAGCTGCTCATCAACTTGAGGGCGGCTGGCAAGAAGGCGGCAAAGGTGTTAGCGTTGCAGACGTTATGACGGCGGGCGCGCACGGTGTACCGCGTCAAATTACTGCTGAAGGCGTTATCCCCGGTAAAAATTATCCCAATCATGAGGCGATTGATTTTTATCATCATTTCAAGGAAGATATTGCACTTTTGGGCGAAATGGGATTTAAATGTTTCCGCACTTCCATTGCGTGGACAAGAATTTTCCCAAATGGCGACGACGCAGAGCCGAACGAGGAAGGCTTGAAATTTTACGATGAAATGTTTGACACAATGCACAAGTACGGGATTGAGCCGGTCGTTACACTTTGTCATTTTGAATTGCCGCTGAACATTGCCAATAAATACGGCGGCTTCAGAGATCGCCGCGTTATTGATATGTTCGTAAAATTCGCCGTAACTTGTTTCAATCGCTACAAAGACAAAGTTACTTACTGGATGACTTTCAACGAAATTAACAATCAGCGCGACGTCAACAACGCATTTTTCGCCTTCACAAACAGCGGTGTAACTTACAAAGAAGGCGAAGACAGGCTTGCAGTTATGTATCAAGTTGCAATGAATGAACTTGTTGCAAGTGCCAAGGCGATTGTCGAAGGTCACAAAATTAATCCAAATTTCAAAATTGGCTGTATGCTTGCGTTCGGTCCTACTTATCCCGAAACTTGCCGCCCTGAAGATCAGATTGAGGCTTTGAAGGATATGGACAGAACTTATTTCTTCGGCGATGTTCACGTACGCGGGCACGTTCCGAGTTACGCCAAAAAACTTTGGGAAAACAACGGCTGGAATATTAAATTGGAGCCCGGCGATGAAGAAATTCTCAAGCAGGGCGTTGTTGACTATGTAAGTTTCAGTTACTATATGAGCTACACTGTTTCTTCACTCAAAGATAATCCCAACGCCGTAAAAGATGAATTTGTAAGCGGCGTCAAAAATCCCTACATTAAGACTACCGATTGGGGCTGGGCGATTGATCCTGTCGGCTTGCGTTATATGCTTAATTTGCTTTATGAACGCTACGAAATTCCGCTGATGATTTCTGAAAATGGAATTGGCTTGCACGAAGAACCGGACGCCGACGGCAAGATTAATGACGTTGCAAGAATGGATTATTTCCGCGCTCATATTTCTGAAATGAAAAAAGCCGTGGAAATTGACGGCGTTGACTTGTTTGCTTATTGTCCGTGGGGACCGATTGACTTAGTTTCGGCAGGTACAGGCGAAATGGAAAAACGCTACGGCTTTATCTACGTTGACAAAAACAACAAGGGCGAAGGTACTTTGAAACGCAGCCGCAAAAATTCTTTCTACTGGTATCAAAAAGTTATTGCATCGAACGGCGAAGATCTTGCATAAAAATTTTAACGTTTCCAAAATTTTTTCCCCGATTTTTACAGTCGGGGATTTTTTTTTGAACCGGAAAAGCTCCGCTCAGTTGGAAGTTTTTTTCTATGTGCAAGGTAAACGCTCCCGCAAGACCAACGGCGAAGATCTCTCATAAAATTTTTTCCCCCGATTTTTACAGTCGGGGATTTTTTTTTGGAACTGAAAAAGCCCCGCTCATTTGGCAGGGCTTTTCTCTATGTTAACGGTTCTCGAACCGGTTTTTGAAAAGGAACGGACGCCCCCTCCTCAACAAGAGGGCTCCATGGTAGTAAAATTAGGTTTGATTTATAATACGAAGAAAACTAATTCTTCGGTATTACCGTTAAGTAAGAATGAATGAATAAATTTTAGATGATTGCTGGCTGAAAAGACCGCTCCGACGGTTGCCGGAAGTCCACGACCTTTTCAGCGTTTGTTTTTTTTCAAAGAGCCTGTCATAATTCAAAATCTCTCGACAAGCATTAAATGCTATTTAAACTGTAGCCGAGTGAACGGCTTTTTATAAATTGCCCTTTCGAGCTTTGCTAACTTTTTAATTATTGCAACAAGCTGAGTACTGCGCTGGAATTTTGGTTAGCTTGTGCGAGCATTGATTGTGCAGCTTGCAACAAAACGTTATTCTTGGTGTAGTTGGTCATTTCCTTAGCCATATCAGCGTCACGGATAGTGGATTCAGCGGATTGTACGTTTTCACTTTCAGTGGTAAGGTTGCTTGCGGTGTATTCGAGACGAGCTTCGATTGCGCCGATTGTGGTTGCTTGATCGAGGGCTTTTTGAAGTGCATTATCGAACGCCGCAATAGCCGCATTTGCTTTTTCAGGTGTAGCAACACTGATAACTGAAGCATCTTTATTTTGCAAGCCGAGAGCCTCTGCGCGCATATCTTTCAAGCCGACAGAAATTGTTTGACCTGCCGCCGCTCCTACATGCAGTTTAAGCGATTGGTCATTAGTTTGTGCATTTGCAGCAAAAATAGTTGTCTTAAATTCGAGGCGTTCATTTGCAGATTTTTTGGCGTTGCCATATTGGTCGATAACAGTAATCGTAACAGCCGAAATTTGACCATCCAAAGCTTTTCCAGTCTCAGAATCATTGCCAGTATTTTTAAGATATTGGGTTAATTTGATACCTGCTTCGCCGTTTGGTGTTGGAATTTTAACGCCTGCAGAATTTGTCCCCATAGTATTGGTGTCCTCCAAATCACCACTAGTGTATTCAGACACCGTAGCGGCAGTTAAAATGTTTTGTCCATCTTCACTTCCAATAGCGGTATTATACGTACCCGAACTATTCATAAATTGGAATAAATGACCCAATTTATTAACATTTGCGGTAGCTGCTGTTGGATCTGTTGAAGTAACAATTAAATCACTGGCAGTAGTATAAGTTTTACCTTGAACGACCCAAGAAACTTTGATGGTATCACCTTCAACAATGTTGAGACTGTTACCTGCACGATCTGTAAGAGCCGTTAAAGCAGTGTCGGTCGTTGCATCTTTAGCCAACGATTGATTAAGCATAACAGTCGATGTATCAGAAAGAACCTTTACACCTTTGGAGCCGTCAACGAGATATTTTCCGTTAAAAGTAGCAAGCGCATTATCATTAACTTGGTCAATGAATTGGTCAATTTCTTTTTGAATAGTAGCGCGGTCGTCGTCAGTGTTGGTGTCGGTAGCCGCATTTATAGCTTTTTCTTTAAGAGTTTTAAGAATTTCGATAGTATTGGCAACGGCACCTTCAGCAACTTTCATCATTGCAGAGCCGTTCTGGGTATTTTGAGTAGCTTGATCGAGGGCACGAACCATAACGCGCATACGTTCGGAAATTGCGTACCCGGAAGCGTCATCTTGCGCGGAGTTGATTTTCACGCCACTTGAAACTTTAGCTAAACTTTTGCCGAGCGCACCCTGGTTTTTGTTTAAAGTGTTAAGGGTGTTAACTGCGCTCATATTGTTCTTTACTACCATTGCCATTGTTATTTCCTCCTTGGCTTTACATAAAAAATGTATCCTTACAGACGGCATCCCGCCGCCTTATAATAAATGAATCCGACTTAAGCCTAACCGTCGTCAAACTCTTTCAAGTGCCGAGCTCGAACGCACTCGACGCCGGAAATCACATATTAACTTGTTTGGATACTACCATGGAGAATATAAAATAATTGGCGACCGTTGTTGTACGCTCCTTCACGTCAACCAGTCTTATCTTCTAAACTTAGCGAATCTCTAAAAACTGTTCGCTTTTATTTCGTAGCCTGTTTATCTGTTTGGCTTTGCAATTATTATCGAATGTTTTTTTCTGCAACTTAAATATTTTTTTTGAAAAATTTTTTTTGCGGGGAAATTTTTTGTTAAAGCGTTGTAAGCACGGAATTTTTCAGCTCAAAATAATTTCTGGTAAAGTGCGGGGAGTTTTGCGATTCATCAAAAGAGCCGAACGGGCGCGCACTTACTGCGATAATCGGCGGCGCTTGAATCCTCTTTGCAACGGCGATACCTTGAAATTGTTTCCACCATTTCTCCAAATCTGCAACAAAATCTTCAGCCGTCGGGAAATATTTTTGAACAAGTCCTGCGCGACAGTCGATATTTTCCTCAAGATTTTTATCAATGTAAAATTGTAAAATATCTTCCGGCGTCAACATTTTTTCAACGAACGCCCTAAACAAATAATCGTGATAATCGTAGTGCAACGGATCGCCTTTGCCTTCGTCGACGTTTTGGGCGTCAGAAAGTTCAGCACTCGGTACAATGTCAATAATCCCCTGCGGTATGACTTCGCGCCCGTAAATTTCTTCATTCAAATAATTTGCCAATTCGTACACTTGAAATTTCCATAAATCAGCCGTTGCCGCCAAAACGCCCGCGCAATCGCCGTACATTGTAGCATAGCCGATTGTAGATTCAGCCTTGTTGGCGTTGCAGGTAAAGCCGCCGCCGACCGCCGCCGCCAAAGTTGCCAAAATTCGCCCGCTCCTGTCACGCGCTTGCAGATTTTCACGCACGAAGCCGGAAATTTTTATTTGCTCGGTGGTGTTGTCAGTCAAAAAAGTTACAG
>JAFSZS010000078.1 GCA_017455645.1 Selenomonadaceae bacterium
AAGCACGGGCTCAAACTTTTTAAAGTCGGCTCGTGGCAGGAAAATTTTTTTACCGCGCTGATAATTTGCGCGTGCGTGGCGTTCAGTTTCAGGGAAATTTTAGACGCCGAAATTGATTTACAATCGTTGACAGAAAAAATTTCAAATATTAATATCAGCGGCATTGGCGAAAAGCTGAAAAATATTTTTACCGCAGATTAAAAAAGCACGGGCTTAAAATTTTTTACCGCGCTGATAATTTGTGCGTGAGTGGCGTTCAGTTTCAGGGAAATTCTAAACGCCGAAATTGATTTACAATCGTTGACAGAAAAAATTTCAAATATTAATATCAGCAACATTGGCGAAAAGATAAAAAATATATTCGCTAAATTAAATTTTTAGGAGAGATTAACTTGAAAAACTATTCTTATCAGACGGAGCGCACCTGTTCCAAGCAGATTAACTTCAGCATTGATGACGAGGGCAAACTTCACAACGTACAATTTTTGGGCGGCTGCCCGGGCAATTTACCGGCAATAAGCAAACTTGTTGAAGGCAAAGACGCCAAAGAAATTGCTAATCTTTTGCGCGGCAACCCCTGCGGCGGTCGCGGTACAAGTTGCGCCGACCAACTCGCTATTGCCATTGACAATATTTAGGGAATAGTGGATAGGGAAAAGGGAAAAGTGGAAAAATGACTACTGCTTAATTTCCGGCAAATCGTCAAGAATAACTTTGCAAATTTTACCTGCGCGAAAATCTGAAAGGATAAGTCGCGCAGTTTTTTCGCTGTCAACTTCGCCGCCTTTTTTGAGTGCGCCGCGCTTTTTGCCAATCTGATTTAAAATTTCGTAACCTTCGGCAGGAATATTTTCAAGTTTAAACCGTTCCATTAAACCGGCTGGAAATTTCGCCGCCAAAGTTTCCAAAAGTAAGCAAACTGTTTGCTCAATGTCTAAAACTTCATCGTTAATTGCGTAAGTCCACGCAAGTTTTAAGGCAACGTCTTTATCTTCAAATTTCGGGTACAAAATGCCGGGCGTGTCGAGCAAGTCCAAGCCGTTATCAATTTTAATCCACTGTTTGGAACGCGTAACTGCGGGGCGATTTTCAGCCTTTGCACGATTGACGCCGGCTAATTTATTAATCAGTGAAGACTTGCCGACATTTGGCACGCCAACAATCATGGCGCGGGCGGCGCGGGGTTTTGCGCCGAATTTTTCAAGCTTGTTGGTTTTGGGCGCGGCAATTTTTTTTGCGGCAGCGATAAGATTTTTAATCCCCGCTCCATTCACTGAATTAATAGCAACGGCAGAAATATTTTTATCACTGAAAAATTTTAACCACGATTCAAGATTAGCGGCTAAATCAGATTTATTGAGTGCAATTAATTTTGGCTTATCGCCGAGCAATTCTTTAAGCAGCGGGTTTTGACTTGAAATTGGTATTCGGGCGTCCAGCACTTCAATAACTAAATCGACAAGCTTTAAATTATCGCTGATAAGTTCCCGCGTCTTTTTCATATGCCCGGGGAACCATTGTATATTGTTCAAAATGAAAACCTCCACGAAAGGAAATGACTTAATGGAAGAATTATCACAAATGTTTTTACAGTTTATCAATTCGTACGGCTACATAGCTGTTGCAGTTTTAATGGCAATGGAAAACGCCTGCATACCGATACCGAGCGAATTAATTTTGGGCTTTGCGGGCTATTTGATATTTGCGGAGCAGATGACTTTTTCCGGCGCAATGACAGCGGGAATGATAGGCGGAATGCTCGGCTCAATCTTTGCGTACGCGGTAGGTAGTACCGGCGGGCGAAAGTTCGTTGACAAGTACGGCAAATATTTTTTTATAAAAAAGTCGCACGTAGACTTGGCGCAGCGTTGGTTTGACAAGTACGGTATTCGCGCAGTATTTTTCAGCCGAATGTTGCCGGTTGTACGAACTTTCATTTCATTACCGGCGGGCTTTGCTCGGGTAAACTTTCCGCAATTTTTATTTTATACATTTGCAGGGAGCTTGCCTTGGACGGCGTTAATTTTGTACTGCGGAATAGTTTTGGGCGAAAACTGGAAATATTTACTGGAAATTGGGCACGAGGCAAGCATCGCCTTTGTAATAATCTGCGCGATAGTTTTAATTGTATGGTACGTTCGCCGGAAAAGATAATTTTTTTAAAATATTGGTGGTTGAATGACCTGCAACAAATTGAACAAGTTCGACTTTGCCGCCGTAACTTTGAACTATTTTTGCTTCAGGAAGATTTTCAATTTTATAATCGCCGCCCTTAACGTAAATATCCGGCTTAACCTGCGCGATAAGATTTTCAGCGGTACGTTCGCCAAACATTACAACATAATCAACAGCTTTGAGACCGAGCAAAACTTCTGCGCGGTCTTTTTCGTTGTTGATTGGGCGATTTTCGCCTTTCAAAATTTTTACTGATTCATCGCTATTCAAGCCGACAATCAGAATATCGCCAAAACTTTTAGCCATGGTTAAATAGCGCACGTGTCCAACGTGAATAATATCAAAACAGCCGTTGGTAAAAACAATTTTCTTGCCGCGTTGCCTAATTTCTTTGCAAGTTTCGCTGATTAAATTTCTGTCGATTAACATTGTCCGCCTCCAACTTTTATAAAAATTCAACGCGTATTTTATAACAAAAATTTTTTACCTGCAATAAAAAAGCGGCTTTTTCGCCGCAGTAAATATTTTCGCGCAGATTTTTTCAGAAATCGATTTTAAGCCGCCTGTGAAAAGTTTTTAATATAAAGTATCGTGAAGGGTGTTAAGCGTGCGTTGTAGGCGATTCTGGAGCGCGTACGGGGCATTTTTTTTGCCGCGGTAGATATTCTGTAAGCTGAAATATTTTCTTGCAATAAAAAAGCGGCTTTTTCGCCGCAGTAAATATTTTCGCGCAGATTTTTCAGAAATCGATTTTAAGCCGCTTGTGAAAAGTTTTTAATACAAAATATCGTGAAGGGGGTTAAGCGTGCGTTGTAGGCGATTCTGGAGCGCGTACGGGGCTATTTTTTGCCGAGGCAGATATTCTGTAAGCTGAAATATTTTCTTGCAATAAAAAAGCGACCGCAACCGCCAATTTTTTAAAACTAATAGCCTCGGTTGACAAATTGCGCCCTGTCCAAAACGTCCATCAATTCAGCAATGCTAACCGTGCTTGTACCCAATTTTCTTACAGCAATTCCCGCCGCGTAATTCGCAATTCGCGCAGCAACTACCGGAGTAAAATTCGCAGTCAAGCCCAAAATAAAAGCCGCAACGCAAGTATCGCCCGCGCCTGAAACGTCGAAAACTTCGCTCCTGTCGCTAACCGGAATATGATGCACTGCGCCGCCGCGTTCAAATAAACTCATTCCCGATTCGCCGCGCGTAATTAAAATGCCGTTTGAATTTAATTTGCGCAAAAGTTCACTGCCCGCGCTGATTAAGGAAGTCATATCAGTAATTTCTCTGCCAACAAAGGCGGCAAGTTCAGAATCATTTTGCTTGACAAATCCGACGCCTTCATAATCGCCGATATTGTAACGTGAATCAACAATATTTGGGATTTTATGTTTACCGGCGAAATTAATTACCAAAGTTTTAACGGCGCGGGTAATGGTGTTGGAGCCGTAATCACTCAAAACAATTCCTTCAATATTGGGTAAAAGTTTATCGAGCTTGGCAATTAACGCGGCTTCCATTTTTTTTGAAAGCGGCTCTTTGTCTTCCTTGTCGATACGCACAACTTGCTGATTGACAGTCGCACGCCCGCCGGCAATTACGCGCGTTTTGGAAATTGTCGGGCGGGTTTTATCTGTAACAATTCCTTCAACGTGGACTTTGTGGCGTTTCAAAGTATTTTTCAATTCTTCGCCGTAAAAATCATCGCCTACCATTCCGACGGCGTAAACATCGCCGCCAAGTTCAGCCAAATTTGATACAACATTAGCCGCGCCGCCTGCTACAACTTTTTTTCCGATTTCTTCCAAAACTAAAACAGGAGCTTCACGTGATACGCGCGCAATTCGCCCGTTCAAATAAACGTCAGCTATCATATCGCCTACAACCAAAATTCTTTTCGTACGAAATTTACTTGCCATTTCTTCAAGTTTTTGCAAAACGCCACCTTCTTTCTAGGGATTAGGGAGTAGCCAATAGGGATTAGGGAGTAGTAACTATTCCCTATTCCCTACCCACTATTCCCTAATTAAGGATAAAAAGGAACAATATCAAGCGCGGTACTTTCTTCAAAGCCCGCCGCAATATTCAGATTTTGTACAGCTTGACCTGCCGCGCCCTTAACCAAATTATCAATCGCAGACAAAATAATAACCCTGCCCGTGCGTTCGTCAATGTGCCAAGCAATATCGCAGTAATTGGAGCCTCGGACAAATTTAGTTTCGGGATAAGCATTGCGCCCCAAAAGTCTTATAAATTTTTCGTCGCCGTACATTTTTATAAAAGCGGCGTCGATTGTTGAGGCGTTGCAATTTTCTTTAATTTTTGCGTAACAAGTAGCCAAAATTCCGCGTGACATTGGTACAAGGTGAGGCGTAAAGTTCAAAGTTATTTTTTCGCCGCCCAAATTTCCCAAAACTTGTTCAATTTCCGGTGTATGACGATGATGAGCAACATTGTACGCCTTGAAATTGTCGTAGAGTTCGGGGTAATGGTTGCCGAGTTTGGGACTTCTGCCCGCGCCTGAAACGCCGCTTTTTGCGTCGATAATAATTGAATCAAACTCAATCAATTTATGACGAACGAGCGGCGCAAGTGCCAAAATTGACGCGGTAGTAAAACAACCTGCATTGCCTATAATTTTTGCTGTACGGATATCTTCGCGGTAAATTTCAGATAAGCCGTAGACGCGCGGCGCGTTTTTGTGCGTATGTTTGACGCCGTACCATTGTTCATAAATTTCTGTATCGTCGAAGCGATAATCTGCGCCCAAGTCAATAATTTTCACTGGGAAAATTTCAAGCATTTTTCCAACGTCCATTGCGTGACCGTGCGGCAGTGCAATAAAAATAAAATCGCTGTCCATTCCTATTTTTTGAATATCTTGTAAACTTTCCAGCGTCATATTGTAAAGCCCGTTCAAATGCGGGTAAAGTTCTGAAATTTTTTTACCGGTGTGACTTTCTGACGTTATATGAACAATTTCAACTTGCGGATGACGATACAAAATTGAAAGTAATTCTGCGCCTGCGTAGCCGGTCGCTCCGATTATACTTACTTTTAACAAAAAATCTTCTCCTTTACCAAAAATAGTTAAATTATGATAACAGAATTTCGCGCAGGTTTCAACTTTTCAAGTGCGCGGCTCTTTTTACAAAAAAAATCCCGCCATTGCTGACGGGTAAAAAAATTGCTAGCCGAATGAAAATCAGAACATCATATTAACCAAATTACCGATATTTGAAATCATAGACATATTGACCATAGATTTACCGGTGTAAATTTCGGCTTGGTCGAGTTGGCTGCCGAGCATAGATTTTGCGCTGGGGAAAAGGTTATTGCGTTGAGAATTTGCGGTATTGACGTGTTGCTCTGCTTTACCGGCGAGCCCGTCTTTGCCGAGGATTCTTGAAACTTTGTCGGGATTTTCAGCAATGCTGTTAGCAAGTTTTTCTTCGTCGATTGAAAGCGTGCCGTCTTTGCCAACATTAATTCCAATTTGTTCATAGAGCGAAGAGCGGTAAGTAGTATCGCCGAAATTTGAAGCCATTCTGCCGACGCGTCCGGAAACTTCCGAATTTTCCTTCAAAAAGTTAAGCGAATCGTTGTAGTTATCGACAAGACTTGTTACAGCGTCAAGTGCGCTTTGCATTCCTTTACTGTAAGTTGTCTTCATAACTGTTTCGCCGTTTTTGTCTGTAACTTCGTTGCCTTCCTTGTCAAGCACGGCAGTTTTTGTAATTGGATCTTCGCCAACATTGCTGAAATCGAAATTTCTTACGGCGGCGGCAGATTTTTTGAGCGCGTTCATATTGCTGTCAAATTCGGTGTAAAAAGTGTCTTTTGCCTCGTTGTAGCTGTCAATGACTGCTGCGCGATTCTGATTAATTTCCTGTAGCATTCCAAGACTATTTGCGGCGTTTTGATTGAAAGAACCGTAATTTTGCCAAAGTGAATTAATAGAATTTGTTTTTTGCGTTGCGGAATTATTGAACAGATAAGAATAATTCGCCGCGCCGAGCATATTAGAGATATTGCTAGCCATTGAAAATCACCCTTCCTTGAAAAAAATCCTTAACCAATTTTTATTATTTTATATTATTAATTCGGCAATTTCAACAGTTATATTAAATTTTCTGCTGTAAATTTCTGCGCGCCCGTTGTATAATTACAAAAAATTTATAGGAGTTGTAAATTTGGAAAGACTTTTGAATTTGAAGAAAAAGATTTTGAAAGAAGTAGCAGAAAATTTTAGCCGCGT
>JAFSZS010000079.1 GCA_017455645.1 Selenomonadaceae bacterium
AATTCTTAGGCGGCGGGGATTTTCCCTGTTGCTTATTTTTTTTGTATAATAAAAAAAAATTTTGGTTACAAATATTGCAATTCGAGAAATGCGGGCGCACGCCGCGTGGTACACAAAGGGCTTGAAAGGCGGCGCAGAACTACGAAAAAATTTTAACTCCGCAGAAAATCTTCCCGACTTTGAAAAAGTTTTCGACAAAATAAAAAATTCTTAGGCGGCGGGGATTTTCCCTGTTGCTTATTTTTTTGGTATAATAAAAAAAAATTTTGGAGGCGGCAAGATGAAAATTTTGGTAACAAATGATGACGGAATAGACGGCGCGGGGATTTGGGCGATGGCGCGGGCGTTGCACGAAAAAAATTTTGAAGTTGCAATAGCCGCTCCAATGCGTCAACAAAGCGGTATGGCTCACGCTTTTACAGTTTGGAAAAAAATTGAGTACCGGCGCGTTGAAAATGAAATTGAGGCGTGGGCGATTGACGGCACGCCTACAGACTGCGTGAAATTTTACCTTGAGGAACTCGGCAAGGCTGAAAAAATTTCTGCGGTAATTTCTGGGATAAATGACGGCGCAAATTTGGCAACCGATGTTTTATATTCGGGCACGGTCGGCGGCGCGTTGGAAGGTTTTTTGCACGATATGCCCGCGCTTGCTGTTTCGCGTGATAAAAATTCTGAACTTTCTTTTGACGAAGTTGCAAAGGTTGCCGCAGATTATTTTATTGCGCAATTTGAACGCGGCGAAATTTTCTTTGACAATATCAACTTTCCAAAAAACTTTCGCGCAGGAGTACCGGAATTTAAATCTGCGCGACTGGGCAAGCGTGATTATTTAAATGCATTCATTCGCAGTACCGAGGGCGGAAAAAATTTTTTTGAGATACGCGGCGAAGTTTACGATATAGATAAGGGCGAAGGCACAGATATTTTTGCAGTTGAAAACGGTTATGTTTCTGTTACGCCGTTGCACTTTGATATTACTTACCACGAAAAAATTTAATTTGGAGGTGTTTTTATTTTGGCAGATTCTGATTTTGAAATTGATACCGATGCTGCACGAGAATATTATAATTTTGCGCTTTTCAATTATGATTTAGAAAAATTTGAAGACGCAATTTTTTATTATACTAAGGCGATTGAAATTAATCCTTATTACGCCGACGCTTATATTAACCGCGGCGTTACCTATGTAATTTTACAAAATTACACATTGGCAATTATTGATTTAACTAACGCCATTGAATTGGCGGCAAATTATGTAGATGCTTACAATAACCGCGGTATTGCTTACAGTTACTTAAAAAATTATAAAAGTGCAATTGCTGACTTTACAAAGGCGATTGAATTGGAGCCGGAAAGTGCACAACTTTATTTCAACAGAGGATTGACTTACAGAGAATTTAACTGCCGTGAAAAAGCTGTTGATGATTTTACACAAGCAATTATTTTGGGGCGCAATGATGATATAATTTTTCAACTTCGCGGCGAAATGAATTTTGAATTAAAAAATTATAAAGCGGCAGTTGATGATTTTAAAACTGCTGTTAAAATAAATCCGGAAAATATTTTAGCTCATAAAAATTTGGGAAATTTACACGCCGAAATGGGCGATTATCTTTGGGCGATAGAAGATTTTAGCAATGTTATAAGGTTAAATCCAAATGACGCAGAGGCTTATTACAAACGCGCCAAAGTTTTAAAATTAAAAGCAGAGGCAGATTTAGACAAAGCCGAAATACTCGGCTATGAAGAATAGGGGGTTTTAATTTTGGCTGATTCAAACGAAGAAAAATTAAAAAAAATTCAGGATTTGGCAAATGAAGGCGATTACGAAAGTATTATAGAAATTTGCAACGAAATAACCGGCGAGGATCCAAATAACCTTCAAGCACATCTTTGTTGCGCTTCAGCTTATATAGAATTAAAAAGATACAGTCGAGCTGCTGACGAATACAGCAAAATTTTGGAAATTAAGCCAGATTTACATTTTATTCTTATTTTGCGCGGCGATGCTTATATGGATGCCGAAAAATTCAAGCAGGCTCTTGAAGATTATGATAAAGTAATTCAGCTCGGCTGTAAACTTCCATCAGTTTACAACAACCGCGGATTGATTTACGGGCAACATTTGCAACAATTTGAAAAAGCTATTGACGACTTGAATAAGGCGATTGAGCTTGCCCCAAAATATTTTGAGGCTTACAATAACCGCGCTCTTGCGTACGCCAATTTAGATAAGTTCGATAAAGCATTGGAAGACTTAAACAAGGCTATTAAACTCTATCCGAATTTTGCGGCTTGTTACACTAACCGCGGCAGAATCTACCTTGAATTTCAAGAATTAAAAAAGGCTCTTGCCGACTTTAATAAAGCAATTCAGTTAGAACCAAAGCAAGGTTATCCTTATTTTTGGCGCGGGACTTGTTATGAAGCGTTGGGCGAAGAAAAAAAAGCTCGCGCAGATTTCGCCACTGCAAAAAAATTAGGTTATGAATAAGGGGGATTTATTTTGGAAAATGGAGCCGAAAACAAAATAGAACTTTTTGCTGCGTATGAAGAAAAAAATTTCGATAGAGTAATAGCTATTTGCAATGAATTACTTGCGGAATTTCCGGATATTCTTATTTTGCTTTTTATGAGAGGCGAATCTTATTTGGGGCTGGAAGATTACAATCAAGCGATAGCCGACTTCGATAAAATTTTGGAATTATCGCCTGATTTTAATATGGCTTACTTTAGGAGAGGCAATGCTTATTACAAAATTGGTAAGTACGAAAAAGCCGTTGAAGATTATTCAAAGGCAATTCAAGCCGGCTATGAAAATTCCGCAATTTATAACAACCGCGGGCTGATTTACAGCGAATTGAAACAATATGAAAAGGCACTTGAAGATTTTAATAGAGCGATTGAAATAAATCCCAATGATTTTTCTGCTTACAGCAACCGCGCCAAAATTTATATGCAATGGCAAAAATACGACAAAGCACTTGAAGATTTCAAAAAAATAATTAAACTTAATCCGCAAATGGCAGCAGCTTATGCCGGGCGCGCCTTTATTTACGGCGTATTTAAAGATTATAATCGTGGAATTGATGATATAAACAGGGCAATTCTTTTAACGCCGAATTCCCCGCTTAAAGCTGAATTTTACCATATGCGCGGCGGTTTCTATGAAGATTTGGGCGATGAAAAAAATGCTCGCGCAGATTTTAAAAAAGCCAAAAGTTTAGGCTATCCAGAGAGGAAGATTTAATTTGAATTCGATTGTAAAAGATATGACGCTTGCGCAGAGTGGACACGACAAAATTAATTGGGTAAAAAATTTTATGCCGGTAATGTCTGCGATTGAAAAAGAATTTTCGCAGAGTAAACCTTTCGCCGGTAAAAAAATTTCAATGGCGTTGCACGTCGAGGCGAAAACCGCCTATATGGCTGAAGTTTTCAAAGCCGCGGGCGCGGAAGTTGTTTTAACCGGTTGCAACCCGCTTTCAACTCAAGATGACGTAGCCGCCGCGCTTGTCGAAGACGGCGTAACGGTTTTTGCAAAACACGCTTGCACGGCTGAAGAGTACGATAATTTTATTGAACGTGCGATTGAATTTGAGCCGGATATTTTCATTGACGACGGCGGCGACTTTGTAAATTTACTTTTGACTAAACACCGTGAAATAATTCCAAAAATTTTGGGCGGCAGTGAAGAAACAACAACCGGCGTTTACAGGTTACGCGCACTGGAAAAGCGCGGCGAATTGCCCTTTCCAATGATTGCGGCGAATGATGCTTACTGCAAATATTTGTTTGATAATCGCTACGGTACGGGACAATCTACTTGGGACGGGATTATGCGCACGACAAATTTGGTTGTTGCCGGAAAAAATGTAGTTATCGCGGGTTACGGCTGGTGCGGCAAGGGCGGCGCAATGCGTGCAAAGGGACTCGGCGCAAATGTCATTGTTACTGAAGTGGATCCTATCAAGGCGATTGAGGCTGTATTCGACGGCTTCCGCGTTATGCCGATGAGTGAGGCGGCGAAGGTCGGCGATATTTTCTTGACGCTTACCGGCGATAAAGACGTTATCACGGCTGAACATTTCGCAGTTATGAAAAACGGCGCGGTACTTGCCAACAGCGGACATTTTGACGTTGAAATTAATATTCCGCAACTTGAAAAAATGTCAATCAGCAGAAAAACCGTTCGCCGCAATATCGAAGAATTTTTACAGGCTGACGGGCGCAAAATTTATCTTTTGGCTGAAGGGCGGCTTGTAAATCTTGCGTCGGGCGACGGGCATCCGGCAGAAATTATGGATTTAAGTTTTGCGGTACAATTTTTCAGCTGTGCGCACATTCTCCACAATCACGCCAAACTTCAAAACAAGGTTTATCTTATGCCCGACGAAATTAATACCAAAATTGCCGAAATTAAACTTGATTCAATCGGCGTACAAATTGACACTTTGACTGACGAACAACGCGCCTATTTGGGGCTTTAATTTAGAAATTATATAAAATGCTGGAGCGGCTACGGTCGCTCTTTTTTGTTGCAGGAAATTATTTCGTCGCGCAGAATTTTTTATAAAAATTTTGTGGAGGTTTTTATTTTGAAAGCAATTACAAAGAAACTTTTGTTGGCAAGCGTCGCAGTTGGCGTACTGACGCCATTTTTTGCGGGGGGGGGTAGCTCACGCTGAAGATATTAAGCCTTCGGATTCTTCCAATAATACTGTAGAAATAAACAGTGACAACTACACTATTAATGGTACAACAACGAATTTTACTGCAACATTTTACAGTGATAATATTTTTGGAGGGTATTCTAGTTCCAATGTCACAAACAATACAGTAACTATCAGATACGGTACTTTTTATACAAAAACCACTTATGGCTCTAGTCTTTTTGATATGGGGGCTACTTATACTTCAATTTTCGGTGGTTTTTCAGAGTCTGGAAATGCTTATGGAAATACGGTAAATATTAACGGTTCAGGTAGTTATCCTAATGTACGTATGCTTATTTATGGTGGTTATTCTAATTCAGGAGCAACGGAACAGAATATTGTCAATATAACAAGCGGACTGATTTACTCGGCTATTCATGGTGGTTATTCTGGTTCTAATGCTACAAAAAATGAAGTTAATATAACCGGCGGTGCTGTCGGTGGTACGATTTACGGTGGTTACTCTATGAATAGCAACGCTACAGGTAACGAAGTTACTATTAGTGGCGGTACTGTAACTAATACTGTTTATGGCGGTTATTCTTTTTATGGCAACACTACAGGCAATATCATTAACATCGAAGGCGGTACTTTTGAAAATGCTACTTTAGGTACAGTTTTGGTTTATGGCGGGTCTTCAAATAGCGGAAATGCCACGGGGAATACTATAAATATTTCCGGCAGTCCTACTTTAACACCGGCGTATTTGTATGGTAGCACTAACTTTACAAGCTCCAGCAATATTTTAAATATCAAAACCAAAGGTTTAACTGCAAAAAATATCGGTAATTTTCAAAATATGAATTTTTATCTCGGTAGTAACATTAGCAACGGCGATACAATTTTGACATTGACAGACGGCAATCAAACAGACCTTTCAAATACAGATGTTAAAGCCTATGTGCAGAGCGGCTTTTCATTGACAGACGGCAATTCTGTAACTTTGTTGGCAAATGACGCGGGTATTACAGACGCAAAATCTAAAACAGTTGAAGTACAAGAAGGCGTTTCATACACCTACACAACAAGCCTTGCATTAAGCGACGACAGCAAAAGTTTACTTTTCAAAATTGGTGACAGTACCGGCGACGACGACAATAACGATGATGACGATAACAACAATGACGACGATAACAATAATGATGACGATAACAACAATGACGACAATAACAACGATGATGATACTACAGTTGACGATTCAAACAAAACAGTAAATCTTAACAGCGGCAACGGTGAAAACGTTTACGGCGGCTATACTACAACCGGCAACGCCTCAAATAACACTGTCAACTGGTACAGCGGCACGTACAGCAACATTTACGGCGGCTACGCTCCGAGCGGCTCCACTTCCAACAACACTTTGAACATTTACAACAAAAATCTTTCTGCGCAAAATCTTTCAAACTTCAGCACAATGAATTTTTACATTCCAAATGACGCGGCTAACGGCGATACAATGGTAACGCTTACAGATACAGCGGGCACAGATTTAAGCGGCGTTGCTATTCGCGCAGGCGTCCTTTCAGGCAATTCAAATTTGGCGGTCGGCAATACAATTAACCTGCTTACAAATTCCAACGGAATTACAACAGATTCTGCTACAACTTACGGCACTTTAACAGAGGGCGTTTCGCTTGCTTACGGCTTGACTGTTTCAAATTCCGGCAACAGTCTTGTTGCAAATATTAATTCTGTACCTACTTTTAACGAACAAACTGCATTACTTCCACAAAGTGCTGTTCCCGCCATTAAAGCTGTAGATTATATTCTTGACAATGACACTTTGCCGCGCTTTGATTATTTTGATTTTGAAGAAGAAACAAACGAGGCAGAAGGCAATGAGTTTGGCGATGTTCCGCTTGTTGAGCCGCGGGGCTGGCAAATTTTCGCAAATATGGGCGGCGGCTCTCTGCGTACCAAAACAGGCAATGGTTCATACGTTGATATGACTACAAAAAATATTGACTTGGGATTCGCGCGCAGTATCAAGGGGCGTGAAGGACGCCTTGTAGTTGCGCCAATTATCGACTACGCCGACAGTAACTACGACAGCTACCTTGCGGACGGTACGCACGGCTCGGGAACTTCAAAATATACTGCAGGCGGCTTAATTGGACGTTATATGACTACGCGCGGTTTTTACTGTGAAAGTAGTTTGCGCGTGGGCAGAGTCAAAACTGATTTTGCGTCAAATGATTTAATCGAAGGCGAAAGAGTTACCTACAACACTTCAGCTACTGCAGTTGCGGGGCATTTGAAAATTGGTAAAAATCTGCGCCTTGATAAAAATAATCTTTTGGACGTTTACGCGACTTACTATCACGCACATCAAGGCAGTATGGGCGCGGATTTATCAACTACCGAGCATTACGATTTTTCGTCAGCAAACAGCGGCAGATTCGGAATCGGTTACAGATTGACAACGCGCACAAGTAAAATCAGTCAAGTTTATACAGGGCTTGCTTACCAATACGAAAATGCAACGGGCGTTACCGGCACTTTCCAAAATTACCGAACATCCGGCACGGGCGAAAGTGGATCAAGCGGTATGTTGGAATTGGGCTGGGTTATTAAACCTTTGAAAGTCAGTCCATGGGCAGTTGACATAAATGCTACAGGTTGGGTAGGTCATCAGCGCGGCGTTACTGCTATGGCTAAAATTCAAAAATCTTTCTAATATGCTCAAAAAACGCCTCGTAGACGCGCTGTAAAGCCCGTGGTGCGGCGTTTAACACTTATCACGAGGATTTATATTAAAATCAAAAAATAGGCGGCTTAAAATCGATTTTTGAAAAAATTGGAAAATTAATCCTTGTACAGTTGACATTAATGCTACAGAAAAATTTTATCGCTCTGCAAGGGGCGTTTTTTTTATTTCAGTGTTATAATTTTCAAAGGAGGTTGACTTATGGAAATTACACGGAGAGAATTTTTAAATTTGACAGCGGGCGCGGTTGCCTTTGCAATGTTTCCAAATTTTGCTGTTGGAGGTAAAAAAATGCAAACTGTTATAAAAAATGTACAAGTGCTTAAGCCGAGCGGCGAAGTTGTAACTTCAAATATTTTTATCGACGGCGATAAAATTTCAAAAATTGACAATTCCAACTTTGACGCCAAAAATTTTACAGTTATTGACGGGCGCGGAAAATTCGCTGTACCCGGTTTTATCAATGCACATACTCACGCCTCAATGACTTTGCTTAGAAGTTACGCCGACGATTTAGCTTTAATGGATTGGCTCAACAATCACATTTGGCCTATCGAAAATAAAATGAACCGCAAAGATATTCGTATTGGCGCGGAACTTGCCGCCGTCGAAATGATTAAAAGCGGCACTACAACTTTCATGGATATGTACGGACCAAATATGGAAGAAGTCGCGCAGGTTGTCGAAAAATCCGGAATGCGCGGCGTACTTTGTCGCGGCTTGATTGGAATTTTTGACGGCGATGAAAAACTTGCAACCAATGTGGAACTTTTCAAAAATTGGAACGGCAAGGCGAACGGCAGAATTAAAGTAATGTTTGGACCGCACGCAATTTACACTTGCCCGCCCGCTTATCTTAAGAAAGTTGCTGAAACGGCGGGAAGTTTAGGCGCAGAAATTCACATTCATATGAATGAAACGCTTGACGAAATTAACGGCTGTATGAAAGATTACGGCAAGCATCCTTTTGAAGTTGTCGAAGAAACAGGGCTTTTTGATTTGGGAACTTTGGCGGCGCACTGCGTACATTTGAGCGATAACGAAATTGAAATTATCAAAAATAAAAAAATCCGCGTTGCACATAACCCCGGCAGTAATATGAAACTTGCTAGCGGAATTGCGCCCGTACCAAAACTCCTGCGCGAAGGCGTTGTTGTAGGATTGGGAACTGACGGCGCGTCGAGCAACAATAATCTTGATATGTTGGAAGAAATGCGGCTTGCTGCACTTTTGCATAAAGTTGACACGCTGAACCCGCTGGAAATTCCCGCGTTTGAGGCTGTAAAAATGGCTACTGAATACGGCGCGGCGGCTGTTGGAATTGAAAATATCGGCAAACTTGAGGCAGGCTTTAAAGCAGATATAATTTTGTTCGATATGAGCGGCGCAGATTGGCAACCTTGCTACAATCCCGTTTCTTTAATGGTTTATTCTGCAAATTCGTCTTCAGTCGATACGGTTATTGTTGACGGCAAAATTTTAATGCAGAATCGCGAATTGAAAACCCTTGACGAGGAAAAAATTATCGCAGAATTTAAATCCCGCGCAGATAAATTAACCGGCAAGTAATTTAACGAGGTGATTTTGTGATTATCAGAATTGCTACTTTAAATGACTTGGAAAAAATCAGCGCAGTTGAAAGAGAATGTTTCCCTGTCAATGAAGCGGCTACACGAGAAATTTTTGAAAACAGATTGAAATTTTATGCAAATCATTTTTGGCTGTTGTTTGACGGCGATAATTTGGTTTCTTTTGTTGACGGCTTGGTAACTGATGAGCCGGATTTAACAGATGAAATGTACGAACGCGCCGAAATGCACAACGAAAACGGCAAATGGCAAATGATTTTTGGCGTGAATACAATTCCCGCGTACAGAAAAAAAGGGCTTGCCGGTAAATTGATACAGCAAGCAATAACTGATTCCAAAATTCAAAACAGAAAAGGCTTGGTACTTACCTGCAAAGATTCGCTTGTAAGTTATTATTCAAAATTCGGATTCATAAACGAAGGGAAAACTTTAAAATCAAGTCATGGCGGCGTTGAATGGAATCAAATGCGCTTGACTTTTTAATTTCTTGCCTAAAAAAAATAACCCGCTCCGAGGCGGGCTTTTTTAATTGAAAAATCCCGGATGTCAACGCAAAAACCTGACCCCTAACTCCGAAGCCTACCGCGCTACAATGAACTCTCGTTGCTGCGTATGCCCTGGCGAGATTGTCAGTACGGGTGAATTGTTCGGAAGAATCAAGTTCCTGCGTTCACAGCCGGAACTTTTATAAAAAAAATGGCGGAAAGTGAGGGATTCGAACCCTCGAGACGCTATCAACGCCTACACGATTTCCAGTCGTGCTCCTTCGACCAACTCGGACAACTTTCCGTAAGTACTGCGATAATATACCACTGAATTTTTTAACTGTCAAGAAAATTTTAATTTTTAAAGGGTTTTACCTGTAAGAGTAGAAATTTTAGGGAAATGTTTTTGTTGATTGGAAGTGATAATTTGAAATTATACATTGCCGAAAAGCCGAGCATGGCGCGGGAAATTGCCGCCTGTGAAAAAGCAACAGCTTTAATTTGTAAATCGTTCAAAAAAATTTTTTAATTTGGAAGTGATAAATTGAAATTATACATTGCCGAAAAGTTGAGTACGGCGCGGGAAATTGCCGCCTGTGAAAAAGCAACAGCTTTAATTTGTAAATCGCTCAAAAAAATTTTTTAATTTGGAAGTGATAATTTGAAATTATATATCGCCGAAAAGCCGAGCATGGCGCGGGAAATTGCCGCCTGCCTTAAAAATCCCAAAAACGGCAACGGCTTTATCAAAACTGAAGGCGGCGTTGTAACTTGGCTTTTTGGACACGTTCTAAGACAAGTTGAGCCGGAAGCTTACGACGCAAAATATAAATTTTGGCGCGCTGAAGATTTGCCGATTGTCCCGCAAATTTGGAAATTGGAAGTTGACCCAAAAGCCGCCGAGCAGTTTAACATTGTCAAAAAATTAATCAAAGACGCTGATGAAATTATTCACGCCGGCGACCCCGACCGCGAAGGACAACTTTTAGTCGATGAAGTTTTGGATTTCGTTGGAAATAAAAAGCCCGTCAAAAGAATTTTGCTTAACGCACTCGACGAAACAAGCATTAAACGCGCCAATGAAAACCTGCGCGATAACGCCGAATTTTTTAATTTGAAACAATCCGCACTTGCACGCGCTCGCGCAGATTGGCTAATTGGTATGAATCTTTCACGCGCTTACACGTTAGCCGCCCGCCGCTTGGGGCATGATGAAGTTTTTCCTATCGGCAGGGTTAAAACGCCGACTCTTGCGCTTGTTGTGCGTCGTGAAAAAGAAATTACAAATTTTAAGCCGGTAGATTTTTTTAATATTTTTGTACAATTCCAACACGAAAACGGCACTTTCGTTGCAAAGTGGAAACCTAATTCAGATGATATAAAATTTTTTGACAGTCAAGGCAGATTGATTAATAAAAAATTCGCTGAAGCTTGTTTGAAGAAATTTGCAACCAAGCCGCTCGACGGTAAAATTTCAAGCTGTAAAACTTCAGAAAAAAAAGAATCCCAGCCGCTGCCTTTTTCGCTGTCAACTTTGCAAATTGCCGCCGGTAAAACTTTCGGCTACACTCCCCAACAAGTTTTGGACGCCGCCCAATCTTTGTACGAAAAAAAATTGACAACCTATCCGCGCTCTGATTGTGAATTTTTGCCTACCAGTCAACTTTCTGACGCTAAAAAAATTCTCGCCAATCTTCAAAAAACTACAGATGATTCACTCAAAAAACTTGCAGATAATGCCGACGCCAAAATTAAGAGCCGCGCCTGGAATAATTCAAAAATTTCTGCGCACCATGCAATTATTCCGACAATTAAACCTGTTACCGGCGGCTTGAATATTGTTGAGCTGAATATTTATAAACTTATCGCCAAAAATTACGCCGTGCAATTTTATCCTGTTCACATTTTCGACGAAACGATTATTGAAGTAACATACAAGAAAGAAAAATTTTCTGCGCGAGGCAAAATTATTAAGCAAATCGGCTGGCGTGAATTTTACGTTGCCGCCAAAACTAAGGCTGATGATGAAATTTCACAAAATTTGCCGCAGGTTGCAAAGGGCGATACTGTTACCTATAAAAATTCTGAACTCAAAAAAAGTACAACCGAGCCGCCGCCGCGTTTTTCTGCGTCAAGTTTGGTGCAGGGTATGAAAGATATTCACAAGTACGTTAAAAATCCCGAAGTGCAACAGCAACTCAAAGATGTTTACGGGATTGGTACGGAGGCAACCCGCGCACAAATTATTGACGATTTAATTACACGCGGCTTTTTAAAATTTATGGGCGGGCGAAGTAAAAAATCTTTGCAACCTACCGAAAAAGCTTTTCTGCTGATTGACTTGTTGCCGGACGAAATAACTTTTCCGGACGCCACGGCAATTTGGGAAGATAAATTACATTCAATGTCAGACGGCGAAGGCACGCTTGACGAATTTTTGGCGGGGCAAGTTCAATTCACAAAAAATCTTTGCAAAAAAGCAGTTACGGCGAAAATTAAGCCGCCGGAAGGTGTTACACTTTGCCCGCGCTGTAAAAGCGGCGTCATGGTTAAGCGCAAGCGCAAAGACGGCTCGGGCGAATTTTGGAGTTGCAGTAATTATCCTAATTGTAAAACAACTTGCGAAGATAAAGACGGCAAGCCCGACCTTGAAAATTTAAAATCTGCCGTACAAAGTAATATACCTTGCCCGCGCTGTAAAAGCGGCGTAATGGTTAAACGCAAGCGCAAAGACGGCTCGGGCGAATTTTGGGGTTGCAGTAACTACCCAAATTGCAGAATGGCTTGTAACGATAAAAACGGTAAACCGGATTTTGAAGGAGGAAAATTTTAAAATGTCAAGACTATTTGGGACAGACGGGGTGCGCGGCGAATCGAACGTTGCACTTTTGCCGGAAATGGCGTACAGATTGGGACGCGCCGCAACTTTGTATTTTGGTAAACGTTCCGAGGATAAGCCGAAAATTTTAATTGGGCGTGATACAAGAATTTCGGGCGCAATGTTTGAAGCGGCTTTGACTGCGGGAATTTGTTCAGCCGGCGGTCGCGCAGTTGTTGTAGGAATTATTCCGACGCCCGCGGTTGCCTACCTTGTCAAGAAAATTGACGCCGCGGCAGGTATTGTAATTTCGGCGTCACATAATCCCTTTTACGATAACGGGATAAAATTTTTCGGCGGCGACGGTTATAAACTTCCTGACGCTGTCGAAGATGAAATTGAAAGTATCGTTCGCCAAATTGAAAATGACGATAAATTTGCACGCCCGACCGGCGCAAAAATCGGCGACGTTGAATATCGCCACGATTTACTGAAAGATTACATTGACTTTGTAATTAGTACAACTTCCGAGCGTTTCGACGGTATGAAAATTGCGCTGGATTGTGCAAACGGCGCGGCTTATGAAGCAATGCCCGCTGTACTTAAAAAATTGGGCGCAGAATTAATTTTAATGGGCGATAAACCGAACGGGATTAATATCAATGACGATTGCGGCTCCACTCACATTGAAAATTTGCGGCTTGAAGTTTTACGCAAAAAAGCTGATATTGGAATTGCGCACGACGGCGACGCTGACCGCTGCCTTTGCATTGACGAAAAAGGCGATTTGATTGACGGCGATCATATTTTGATAATGTGCGCAAAATTAATGATGAACGCGGGCGCACTTCCAAATAACACCGTTGTTACAACCGTAATGGCGAATATCGGCTTCAGACAGGCGATTGAAAGTTTGGGCGGGCGTTACGAAATTACCGCTGTTGGCGATCGTTACGTTTTGGAAAATATGCGGGCGAACGGCTACAAACTCGGCGGCGAACAATCCGGGCACATTATTTTTACTGATTATTCGACAACCGGCGACGGCTTAATTACCGCCTTGCAAGTTTTAACCGCAATGAAAAAATCTAAAAAATCTGCCGCTCAACTTAACAAAATGATGACAACTTTTCCGCAAGTTTTGATTAATATTCGTGTCAAAGATAAAGACGCCTACAAAAATGCTGACGCCGTGAAACGCGCAATTATCGAAGGCGAAACTGAACTTGGTACAACCGGGCGAATTTTGGTACGCGCGTCCGGTACAGAACCGCTTGTTCGTGTCATGGCTGAAGGTCCCAACAAATTGCAACTCGATAAAATCTGTAACAAAATCGCCGCCGAAATTGAAAAGGTTAGTTGCTGATGACTATCACAGATTTTCAAAAAGAATTGCTCGCGCAGGGCGATTCAAATTACAAAAAATTTACGGCTAAACTTGTACCGAATGTTGACGAAAATTTTATAATCGGTTTGAAGTGGACGCCGCAACTTCGCACTTTCACAAAAAATTTTTTCGGCGGGAATTTTGAGCCGTTCCTAAATTCTTTGCCGCACAAATATTACGAAGAAAATTTGATTCACGCGCACTTAATTTCAGAAATGAAAAATTTTTCCGAGTGCCTGCGCGAAGTGAAAAAATTTTTGCCGTACGTGGATAATTGGGGCGTTTGTGATTCAATTATTCCCAAAATTTTTAAAAAGCACGTGCAGGAATTGGAGCCGGAAATTTTAAATTTCTTAAAATCAGAAAATCCCTACGCGGTAAGATTTGCGCTGTTAATGTTGCTGAAATTTTATTTGGGCGAAAATTTTAATGAAAAATATTTGGCGGCGGCGGCAGAAATAAAATCTGAAAATTATTATGTACAAATGGCGGCGGCGTGGTTTTTCGCCGAGGCTTTAATAAAGCAGTACGATTCAGCTAAAATTTACCTTGAGCAGAAAAAGCTTGTACCTTGGATTCAAAATAAAACAATTCAAAAAGCAGTGGAAAGTTTCAGAATTTCTGACGCGCAAAAAAATTATCTGCGCACTTTGAAAATTCGCCGCGGCAACGCTAAACTTGACGATACAAAGAATTTTTGATATAAATATTCGTCAATACACAAGCGATGATTCTTATGAACAAATAAAATTTTTTTTCGGAGGCATAAAAATGATAACGGAAAAACCTTTTACTTTCGATTTACAACTTTTCGCACTGCCTGAAGTTGCGACGATTGGTGCCGCTGATGGTAACGTACAAATTACAGGCAGTGACGATACTACAGCTTATTCTTTCAACACAAACGAAGCAACAAGTTCAGATAACGCGGCGCAAATTACTTCCGATACAACAGCAAACGCTGCTACAACGCTTGAAAGCGGATCGTGGATTAAGGGCGGCGGCTTAAGTTCAAATCAACTTTCGCTCGAAGGCGTCGGCGATATTGTAAATTTTTCTGAAAGTACCGCTGTCCAACTTTCGACAGAAGATGATAATCTTGCTGTAACTGATCTTGAAGGTACTGTCAGCTTGAATAATCTTGTTGATAATTCTTTCAAGCAAACTATAAAAGGCGCGGAAATTGACGCCACTTTTGATGAAAACAATGATTCTTTGGCAGTTAGCTATTCTGATGAATTGGGCGGGCTCGCTCTCCTAAATAACGGCGATATTACTTTGAATAGCGTTGACGAAAACCAAATTTGGGAAACTACCGAAGATAAATCTATAAATTATGACGAAGTAACAGTTAAGGCTCAAGAAAACGGATATATCGTTACAAAAAGTGGCGAAGGCGATTTCTTGAAAGTGTACAGCCCCGATAGTGAAGACGTTAATATTACAATTCAAGCTGAAAATGATAAATCGCTTGAAGTTGAAGGCGCGGTTTTAACCGGAGTCAATGCGCTTAATAACAGTAAAGTAACTGCAAACAGTGACGAAGTTAAAATTTCTGAAGTTGCCGGCGGCGAATTTTCTGTTGACGATTGGAATTTAAATTTAAATAGCGGCGACGAAATTAATTACAGCAATTCAAACGGCGAATTGGAAATTTCTTCAGAATATGCCGAAGCGGTAACAGTTGAAGGCGCGGCTGACAAAAATTTAAATCTTAATCAAAAAAATTCTTCAGCTGAAATTGCGGCAAATGTAAACGGCGCAGATATTAATGTTGCAGATGATTCTGACGGCGTGCAAGTTGCGCTTGAAGACGGCGGAATTTCTGCAGTATCAGATATTGACGAGGGCGCGGCAGTTAAAATCAGCGGCGACGATTCTTTCACTTTGAATGAAGATTATACGGTTGAAACTTCAAATGATTTTAATGCAACTGTTGAAAGTTCAATGCTTAATGTTGCAGTTGCAAGCGGCGATAACTTAAATGTTACGGGCGGCAATGTTGATTTTGAAGTTGCAAGCGGTTCAGCTACTGTCAACGGCGAAGAAATTTCTTTGCAGTCAACAGATAACGCCAAAATTTCAATGAATGATTCAGACCTTACAGCTGTTGCCTTAAAAGTTGGAGATTCAATTTCCAACACTTCAGATAAAGTTTTTGAAGTTACCTATGATTCTTCAAATGTTGACGCCGATACTGATTATGTTTTGTCTGTCAACGATACAAGCATTTCAGTCAAGGGCAGTGCTTTTGAAGGCGATACGGCAACCCTTAATTTCACTGAAGATGGCACGGTTGAAATTACAGGACTTTCAACTGATTCTACAATTACCGCAACTGCCGGCACTTACAAAATTATTGATGTGGTGGAAGAAGTTACAATCACAGAAGGTATTGGCTACATAACCGGTAGCGGCGACGATACAACCACGGGCGGCGGTGACGATACAACAACCGGCGGCGGCGACGATACTACTACAGGCGGCGGCAGTATCAATAAAGCGGCTCTCAAACGCCTTACAGAAACAGCGCAAAAAGTCATTAACGATATAAATAATTTGGAAACAACTGTACCTGCTTTCAATGTTTATTCTAACTTGACTGATGAAATTTCCTCTTTGCCTGAATCAATTCAAAGTGCGCAGGTTGCAGGTTACGAAACAGCTACAGATACACTCCCGACGGCGTCTTCAGTTTCAGGCGGTATAAATATTTCTGTCAACACAGATAAACAAATTGATTCGACTACCACGCTCGGCGATACCGATAATTTGCGCCACATTAAACTTGATTCTGCGCTTGCAGACGATGTAATTATTGCTGAACCGGAAGGCGACAGCATTTGGTCTTCAATTATCGACGTTAGCGGCAGTACAAGAAATACTCTCGTTGCAGTTGGTACAGGCAACGAAAATTCTTATGTCAATCATACAATTATTGGCTCAAGTTATGACGGCGCAACCGGTATTATTCGCGGCGAAAAAGCTCTCGGCAATGATTATGTACAAGCAGGCAACGGCGGGGCTTACATTTACAACGCCGGCGCAAAATCTACCCTCAAAGGCGGCAACGGCACCGATTTAATTTTTGCCGGTAAAAATGATTACGTCGAAGGCGGCAAGGGCGCAGATTATTTCTACGATTCAAATAACGCCCAAAATAACGGCGGTTATACAGTTGGCGATTACAACATTTCAGACGGCGATGTTATCGTTGCTACAAATCTTTCTGCCGATGACTCAATTAACTCAAAAACTTTTAAATTTTCTAAAGACGCTGTTGCCATTGCCGGCGGTAACAGAATTACACTTGCCAACGGCGAAAATCAGCTTATCTTTACTGACGCTTCTGCAAAGAAAAATTATAATCTTGTTTGGGCTGACAAAAACGGCGGCGAAGTCAACGCCGAAGGTATTTTTGATTCTGATACCGGCGTTATCATTGTTACCGACCAAAACGGCAACCGCGCAGATAAAATTACCGGTTCAGTTAAAAGCGATACAATTTTTGCAGGCGGCAACGATACAATTTACGGCGGCGATGGCAAGGATAAAATTTACCTTAAAGAAGCTACAGGCAATGAATACGGTACAGCTGTTGACCTCGGCGATACTACAAAAGATTCTAAGGAAGTAAACGACTGGAGTTTCGGTTTTGAAAAATCTAATAATTTGGTAATTGGCAACGCTGAAGAACTTTCTTACCACGTTACCAAAAATGATAATCTTGATATTTCCTCCGAAAACGGCTCCCTTATCCTTATTGCAGACGATAACGCAAGCCGTGATAAATTCGATGTTCTCATTGGCGATTCAAAATATAATCCTGAAAAAGTTAGCGTTGTAAAAAATAAAGTTAATGCCACTGTTGAAAGTAACGATGAACTTGCTGACTTGTATTACGCGGACGGTAAACATTCTTCATTGACTTTTGCTGAAAATGTTGCCAAAGATATTTCTTTTAGCAATAACGGTACTGAAAGTGATATACTGTACTTGTCTATGAATAACAACAGCCACGCCACAATTTACGGAAACAGCGGCAGTGAGCACGTAACTTTGGGCGGATCAAATTCTGCGCACTCTTCCAAAGTTATTTCACTTGGCGGCGGCAACGATAAAATTTATTCCGGCGGCTCCGATACTTCAACCGCGGGACATACAATTTTGTTTGGCGAAGGCGAAGACGGCATTGATACAATTTACAATTACGGCTACTATCAAGGCAAAAAAGCTGACGTGCTGAAAAAAGGCGCGGACGTTCTTTCCATTTCTAATTGGGATTTAAATGATGACGGCACCGGCGAAACTGCTATTTATGTTACAAAAAATAACGTTGCAATAACAGTAAATTCAAGCAGCGTCGTCAATATTTCCGGCACTGTAAGTACTGATAATATGATAATGCTTAAACTTAACGGCGAAGCTCACGTTGCAAAATTCGGCTTGTCCAACAACAAACAAGGCAACGAATTTACTTACGACACAGAAGCAGATTTTTATTACGGCGATACCAAACATTCAAATGACAAATTAACCGTTGACAGCAACACTACCAACGCCGAAATTTATTTGGATAATTCGCAAGACGCCAAATATTACGGCATTACAGAAATTGACGCCTCCACGGCAAAAGGACGCCTCGTTTTGTTCGGCAATTCTTCAGATAACGTCATAACTTCCGGCGGCGCAAATGCAAGTTTATGGGGCGGCAACGGCGGCGACGATGAACTTATCGGTAGCGATGCCCGCGATACTTTCTTCTTCACTGCAAACAGCGGCAACGATACAGTTAAAAACTTTGATAACGGCGTTGATAAAGTTATAATGTCTGATGTTACTTTGG
>JAFSZS010000080.1 GCA_017455645.1 Selenomonadaceae bacterium
GTCAAGATGAAAAATCCCAACTCAAAAATAAATAAAAAGCTATTCGCGTACTTCGTGCCCGCGTTAAAGATTTGGCATTTCGAGAACAAAACGCCGCCATTGCCGCCGACAGAAAAAATCAAGTTGGCAGCGGCGACAGGAGCGAAAGAATCCGCACTTATAATTTCCCGCAGGGCAGAGTTACAGACCACAGAATTAATTTGACGCTTTACAAATTGGACAGCGTACTAAACGGCGACCTTGACGAATTAATTTCCGCACTGGTTACCGCCGACCAAGCGCAAAGATTAGGGAATAGTGATTAGGGAATAGAGAATAGTGATTAGGAGGGAAAAATTTTGAAAGAAAATACCATTGCCAAACAGTTAAGCCTTGCAACCGAAAAACTTAATGAAGCCGGAATTGAAAACGCACGCCTTGACGCCGAAGTTTTACTTGCGTACGTTTTGAACACGCGCCGCCTTGCTCTTTATGTTCACGTTGCAAAAGTTTTGACTGACGAACAAATTACACGCTTTCACAATCTGATTAAACGCCGCCTTGAAAGAGTGCCGGTTGCCTACCTTACCGGGCATAAAGAATTTATGGGCTTGAATTTTGCCGTAACGCCCGACGTTTTAATTCCGCGCCCTGATACTGAAGTTTTGGCGCAGGGCGTCATTGAACATTTGCACGAATTTAACAGAGAAAATTTAAAGCTTGCAGATTTGGGCGTTGGCAGCGGCGCAATTTGCGTTTCCATTTTAAAATTTGTTGAAAATGTTACTGCCGACGCTGTAGATATTTCTAAAAAAGCCTTGGAAATTGCAGAATTTAACGCAGAAAAATTTAACGTTGATGACAGAATGGATTTTTATGAAGGCAATTTATTTGAGCCGCTCGAAGGCAATATTTATGACGTTATCGTTTCAAATCCGCCCTACATTGCCGCGGCTGAATTTAAAAATTTGCAAGTCGAAATTGAAACGGAGCCGCACGTTGCCTTACACGGCGGCGCGGACGGTTTAAAATTTTACAGGAAAATTATTGAAGCCGCGCCAAAATTTTTAGCTGACGACGGCTTTTTAGCTATGGAAATTGGCTTTAATCAATCTGAATCCGTTCAAAAATTAATCAACGACAACGGCAATTTCAAATATCTGCAAGTTTGGAAAGATTTAGCCGGTATTGAGCGGGTAATTGCGGCGTGGAAAAAATGAATACACAAATTTTGCAACCTACCGCTGAAAATCTTCTTCGCGCAGGCAATTTAATTTGTAAAGGTGAAATTGTCGCCTTTCCAACTGAAACCGTGTACGGGCTCGGCGCGGACGCTTTTAACGTTGACGCTTGCCAAAAAATTTACGCCGCCAAAAATCGCCCGCACGATAAACCTTTGACTTTGCACGTTGCCGATTTTGAAATGATTGATATTATCGCCGAAATTTCTTTGACTGCCGAAAAATTGATTGAAAGATTTTTGCCGGGACCTTTGACAATTATTTTACCGAAAAAAAAGATTGTGCCGGATTTTGTAACTTGCAATTCAAAAAGTGTCGGCGTGCGTTTCCCCAATAACACCATCGCGCAGGACTTGATAAAATTTGCGGGCGTACCGCTTGCCGCGCCCAGTGCAAATATTTCCGGCAAAAATCCCCCAACTACCGCGCAGGAAGTTTTTGAAAATTTGGGCGGCAAACTTGAAATTATTTTGGACGGCGGCGAATGTGAAGTTGGAATTTCTTCAACCATTGTAGATATTTCGGCGGGCGATTTAAAAATTTTGCGGCAGGGTAAAATTTCCGTCGCGCAGATTTTGGCAACTTTGGCTTAACGGAGAAAATTTATGCAGGAAAAAATTTTTATAATGGCGGCTTATCTTGTTGCAGTCAACGTGGTAACTTTCGCACTTTTCGCCTATGATAAATACTGCGCGAAGAATGACAAATGGCGCGTTCGAGAAAGTACGCTTTTAATTTGGGCGGCGATTGGCGGAAGTTTGGGCGCGGGCGCGGCTATGGAAATTTGCCACCATAAAACTTTACACAAAAAATTTAAATTCGGCGTACCGTTTTTATTTTTCTTGCACATTATTTTAATCGGCTTACTGATTTTAAATCCCGAAAATTTTTTAGAAAAACTTTTGAAAGGATTGATTAAATGAAAAAAGGCGCAATATTCGATATGGACGGAACACTTTTTGACAGCGAAAAAATTTATCAAAAATCTTGGATAGCAACGGCAGAAAGTCACGGCAAAAATAACGGCGTGGAACTTGCCGCCAAAGTAAGCGGAGCAAGCGAGGCGAATTGCCGCAGACTTATTCACGAATTTTACCCGGATGTTGACGTTGACAAATTTTTTATGCAGGTTGTTAATACGGCGGTTGAAGTTTTCAAAAAAGGCGTACCGATGATGGCGGGCGTTCCCGAAATTTTGCAGTACTTCAAAGAGCGCGGCGTAAAAATGGCAATAGCAAGTTCGTCAAGCGTTGAGGTTATCAATCGCAACATTGAACGTGCTGACATTAAGAAATATTTTGACGCGGTGGTAAGCGGCGATGACGTAGAAAACGGCAAGCCCGCGCCTGACATTTTTTTATTGGCAGCCAAAAAATTAAATCTTCCTGCCGCTGATTGTTATGTTTTTGAAGACAGCTTTAACGGAATCAGGGGCGCGTACGCGGCGGGTTGCGCGGCTATTATGATACCCGACACAGTACAACCTACCGACGAAATAAAAAATCTGTGTACAGTTTATCCAAGCTTGATTGACGCGCTGAACAGCATAAAGAACTAATTTTTGTTTAAAGTGGAAACACGCCGCCCAAGGACGGGCGGCGCCCGCGTAAATCACGTGATGTGATTTCAGCGGGTCGAAAAAGCACTTTCTTTTGGTACTTTTCTTTTTGCTTTGGAAAAGAAAAGTACATAAAAAAATAAAAAAAAATAAAAATCGACAAAAAATTACCAACACCCCGTAAGTCCTAAATTTTTTGGAATAATGAAGGAACTTTCGCAAGTCGGGCGAATAAGTAACTAATAATTGTTTGAAAAATATTGCGAGCGTTAAGTAAAGGAGTGACGCTAATGATTCGTGTATTGATTGCTGACGATTCAGCTTTTATGCGAAAAGTCTTGTCCGATTTATTCAACGGGCAAAGTGATTTTCAAGTTGCAGGCACAGCAGTCAACGGCAAAGATACTATCGAAAAGATAAAAAAATTAAAACCGGATTTATTGACGCTCGATGTGCAAATGCCGGTAATGGACGGACTTGAAGCATTAGCAATAATTATGGATGAATGCCCGCTGCCGGTAATAATGGTAAGCAGTATGACGCAAGCCGGCACAGATGCCACAATTCGCGCCCTTTCGTTAGGAGCCGTGGATTTTGTAAGCAAGGCAGGCGGTCCAATTTCTAAAATTGATACAATAGCAGAAGAAATTTTGCAAAAATCTAGGGAAGCCGCACAAGCTCACGCCTCAAAAGTAAGAACTTCCCTTGCAGATTCCAAGCCGCTGATTTTTACGCCAAAAATTAATAAAGAATCTGAACCTCCAACAACAAAAAAAATCGAAGTAAAAAGAAAAACCGGCTTTGTATATGGACAAAAGCCCGTTATAAATAAAATTCCGGTTGCAACAACAAAACCAACTCCAAATTTGACAGCGAACAGCTTAAGCAGTAAAAAATTGGTCGCCATCGGTACTTCAACCGGCGGACCGCAAGCACTGCAAGCAGTTATAACCCGCTTACCCGGAAATTTGCCCTGCGGCGTCGTTGTAGTTCAACATATGCCCGCGGGTTTTACAAAATCTTTGGCTGACAGGCTGGATTCTATCAGCGAAATTTCAGTTAAAGAAGCCGAAAATGACGAAGTTATAAAAGCCGGACAAGTCTACATTGCGCCCGGTAATTTTCATTTGCGCGTTGTACCTGCAACAGGCGGCGAAAGAAAAATTTCTCTAAGTCAAGAGCCGCCCGTTGGAAATCACCGCCCCGCCGTTAATGTTATGTTCGATTCGGTTGCCGGTATAGGTAAAAATTTAGTTTCTGTTATTATGACGGGAATGGGTAGCGACGGTTGCGAAGGTATGAAAAAAATTAAAGCCAATGGCGGCTACTCAATCGCACAAGACGAGCCAAGTTGCGTTGTCTACGGTATGCCAAAAGCCGTTGTCGATGCAGGTCTTGCCGACGAAATAAAACCACTTACCAAAATTGCGGAGGCTATCGTTGAAGCTGTTCGACGTTAAAATAGTTTTAGGTCTTAGGTTACAGTGTACGTTTTTTCTGTAGCCTATTGCCTGTAGCCTATAACCTAAACAGGAGGAATATGAATGGAAACTAATCAATACATGGAAATGTTTCTGGACGAATCACATGAACATTTGCAATCTCTAAATGACGGTTTACTCGGCTTGGAAGACAACGCCGAAGATTTATCTATTCTCAATGAAATATTCCGCAACGCTCATACTTTAAAAGGTATGTCAGCTACAATGGGATATAATAAAATCGCCGAATTAACCCACGAAATGGAAGACGTGCTCGACGCCCTCCGCAAAGAACAACTCAAAGTTACTGAAGATATTATTGATACGCTTTTTAAATGCCTTGATTCACTTGAACAAATGATTGACAACGTAGGCAACGGCGACCCTGAAGATTTGGTTGACGTTTCAGAACTCGTTGCAAAATTGTCTTCAATTTCCAAAGGCACTCCTGCAAAAGCAGCAGCCGCACCGGCGGCAACTCCTGCACCCGCGGCGGCTCCGGCGGCAGCTCCTGCACCCGCGGCGGCGGCTAATGCAAATGATATTCTCGACGATTTAACCGAAACTGAAAAATCTGTTATCCGTCAAGCTAAAGCCGGCGGCTTGCGCGGTTTTCATATCACTGTTTATCTTACCAGTTCCTGTCTTTTGAAATCTGCGCGATCTTACATGGTTATGAATGCACTTGACGAGGTCGGCGAAGTTATACGCTCAATCCCCGGCGCGGAAGAATTGGAACAGGAACATTTTGAAAATTCTTTTGAAGTCGTTATGGTTTCTGACGCCGAAGAAAAAGCAATTCAAGACGCTGTTATGAATGTTTCTGAAGTTGAAAAAGCCGAAGTTGAAGTTATCGACCCCGATGCTCCAAAGGCGGCTCCTGCTCCCGCACCCGCGGCGGCGGCAACTCCTGCACCTGCAGCGGCAGCTCCCGCGGCGGCGGCTAATGCTCCCGCACCTGCGCCTAAACCTGCAGCCCCGCCTAAACCTCCGGCAAATGCTCCTGCAACTGGTGGCGGCGGCGCAGCCGGACAGAAAAAGAGCCACGCCGCCCAATCCGTCCGCGTCGATATTGATAAACTTGATACGCTTATGAATTTAATGGGCGAGCTTGTTATTAACAAAGTGCGCCTTGAACAAATTGGACAAACTCACAGACTTTCAGAGCTTACAGAAACTTCGGAACAAATGGACCGCGTTACAACTGATTTACAAAATATCGTTATGAAAGTCCGTATGGTTCCCGTCAGCCAAGTTTTTAACCGTTTCCCGCGTATGGTTCGCGACGTTACAAAGGAACTCAACAAGGAAATTAACTTGACTATCGAAGGTGAAGAAACAGAGCTTGACCGTACCGTTATTGACGAAATCGGCGACCCTATCATGCACTTGTTGAGAAATTCGCTTGACCACGGCGTAGAAATGCCCGACGTGCGCGTTGCAAAAGGCAAGCCGCGTGTTGGTGAAGTCGGATTAATCGCCCGCCACGAAGGTAATAATGTTGTTATTATGGTTACTGACGACGGCGCGGGTATTGACGCTGATAAAATCCGTAAAAAAGCAGTCGAAAAAGGCTTATACACTCAAGACGAAGTCGAAAAAATGGATGACGCGGACGCCGTAAGAATTATTTTCTTGCCGGGCTTTTCCACCGCCGAAAAAATTTCTGATATTTCCGGGCGCGGTGTAGGTATGGACGTTGTACGCTCCAAAATTGAATCCTTAAGCGGACATGTTGATGTTGAAACGCACGTAAATGAAGGCTCCGTTTTCAAAATTAAATTGCCGTTGACTTTGGCTATTATTCAGGCAATGATGGTTAGAGTTCAAGACGAAATGTATGCAATTCCGCTCGGCTCAATCGACAGTACAATTAATATTCAGCTTGAAGATATTAAAACCGTTCAAAATCGTGAAGTTATAGTTTTGCGCGGCGAAATTATCCCTATTATCAGAATGGAGCAAACTTTGTTGGTTCCTCACGTCAAAGATTCTGATGAAATTTTTGTCGTAGTTGTACACGCGGGCGAAGCAAAAGCCGGCTTGGTTGTCGATAAACTTATTGGACAGCAGGAAATTGTTATTAAGACGCTCGGCAATTTGTTTATGGGCTTGAAAATGTTCTCCGGCGCAACGGTTATGGGCGACGGCAGAATCGCTTTAATTTTGGACGTTGCCACAATTTTGCAATAAAGCCGCGTGAAAAGGGAGTGAATAATTATGGCTAAGCAAGAAGTTTTAACAAATGACTTGGGCGAAGATATAAGCATGGGCGAAGGTATTCAAATTGTTGCCTTCAAACTGCGCGACGAAGAATACGGCGTAAATATTTTTCAAGTGCAAGAAATTCGCAACCTTGTAGATATTACCCGCGTTCCTTTTTCTGCAAGCTACATTAAGGGCGTTATCAACCTGCGCGGCTCTGTTTTACCGGTTATCGATTTAAAAAAGCGTCTCGGGCTTGAGCCTACGCCTTACACTGACAAAACGCGCATTGTTACTGTTAAAGTTGGGGATTTGCCGGTTGGTATGCTTGTCGATTCTGTTACTGAAGTTTTAACAATTCGTTCAAAACTTGTCGATACGAAAAAAGCTATTAACGATAAAGATATTGGAAAATTTTTAAGCGGCATTGGCAATATGGACGGTCGCCTTGTCATTATGCTGAACTTGGAAGAAATTGTAGGCTTACCGGGTTAATAGGGATTAGGAATTAGGGAGTAGGGATTAGGGAGTAGTTTTTTCTATCCACTATTCCCTACCCACTACTCACTATTCCCTAAAAACGACCGAAGGGAGATTTTTTAATGAAGGATGAATTTGACCTTTCCCCATTGCAGCTGGACGCTTTACGGGAGATAGGAAATATAGGCGCGGGCAATTCTGCAACTGCACTTTCACAAATTATCAATAAAAAAATCGATATGAACGTTCCAAAAGTTGCATTCGTACCTATTGAAGACGTACCGGAATTGGTAGGCGGTCCCGATGTTATAGTCGTCGGAATTTTCCTGCGCGTGTACGGTAAAGCCCCCAGTAATATTTTGTTTCTTATGCCGCAAAAAAGCGCGTTTTACCTGGTTGATACTTTAATGGGAAAAGAAAAAGGTACAACACAATCGCTGGACGGTATGGACGAATCAGCACTGAAAGAAATTGGAAATATTCTTTCCGGCGCGTACCTAAACGCCTTTTTTAACTTCACGCATATTTCAATGCTGCCTTCAATTCCGGCAATGGCAATGGATATGGCGGGCGCAATTTTGAATGTTGTACTTGTACAGCTCGGACAAATGGGCGATAAGGCTATGGTTATTGAAACAGAATTTTTGTCGGAAGAAGAAGGAATTAACGGACACTTTTTCCTCGTGCCGGATCCCGGCTCTTTGGGAACGTTAATTAAAGCAGTAGGAGTTGAATAATATGGCAGCAGCCCTTATAAAAGTCGGAATGGCTGATTACAAGGTCGGGCGCAGTCCCTCTACTCTTATCAGCTATGGACTGGGTTCGTGTATAGGCGTTTCGCTGTACGATCCTCAAACAAAAATCGGCGGGCTGTTGCATATAATGCTCCCTGACAGTACGCAGGCAAGAGCCAGCGATAATCCCGCAAAATTCGCAGATACAGGTATTCCTTTAATGCTAAATGACGTTTTAGCCTTGGGCGCGTCAAAAAGCCGCCTCGTTGCAAAATTAGCCGGCGGCGCGCAAATGTTCGCCTTCGCCAACGCTACAGATATTATGCGCGTAGGCAACAGAAATGCTGAAGCTGTCAAAAATATTCTGCGCCGCAACGGTATTAAAGTTATTGCTGAAGATACCGGCGGCAATTACGGGCGCACCGTGCAAATTGATTTAAGCAACGGCGTCTACAAAGTCAAAACTATTGACCGCGGCGAAAAAAATATTTAGTTTTTCAAGCAATAGGGATTTAGGCAGTAGGGATTTTTACTATTCCCTATTCCCTATTCACTACTCCCTATTCCCTAAAAGGGTGGTTACCGTGAAAGTTTTAGTTACGGCGATATTATTGGGAACTGTCTCGGTAATAATTGTTTTTATTTCAGGATTGTTAAGCGGCGTCGTTCGATTCAGTACCTTAATGATTAGAACTATTTGGGCGTTCAGCATGACAAGCGCGGCTACTTTTTTCTTGATGATGCTTTTTGATTTTTTTGAAGAAAAACGTATGGAAAAATTAAAAAAAGAAGCTGAAGAAATTGTCAAGAAAGAAACGCCCGCCGAAAATCCAGAACAACCGCAAGCCGCAGACGGTTTTCAGCCAATGAACGCAGGCAATTTGCCTAATGTCAATAAATAAAATTTTTAATTTAAAGCATGGAGCGGGTGGTGAGCAGCTATGGAAAATAATTCAAAAAAAATTAATGTGACCGCTTTATGGCAACAATACAAAGAAAATAAAACCATTGAAGTCAGAAATAAACTTGCCGAGCA
>JAFSZS010000081.1 GCA_017455645.1 Selenomonadaceae bacterium
AAGTTTCATTGCAAGCGCAATGGCTATTACATTGTGTCGCGCAGGTTTTTTTGTTACGCCGGAAAAAACGCGGTACACGTAAGTTGTATCAAGCAAGGAATTTTTTATAATGTCAGTCTTGGAAAGTTTTTTTTCGATTAGCAATTTGTTAAGATATTCGGCAAGCGTAAAATTTTTGAAATTGCCTTGATTGTCCGCCAAAAAATCCTCAACGCTTGAGGCGGCGGCAAGTTCATTTTCCAGTTGTTCAGTATCTTTTGGCAAATTTAATTCCCCCTGCTAAAATATTTCCGAGGTGTTGACAGTGAAGGCAAATGTAACGGCGTACTTAAATTTCAGATATGAAAAAGTCCGACTGCTTAAACAAAACGAAAAAAGCGAAGTTTGGTTAGCGTTAAATAAATCGACAAATCAGCCGGTTATCTTAAAGAAAATAAATTACACCGGTTTACCCTACGCCGCGCTGAAAGAAAATCCGCACGCGCTTTTTGCACAAGTTTTTTACTGCGCAGAATCTGAAATTGATACAGTCATTGTTGAGGAATTTTTGCCGGGCGAAACTTTAAGCCAAAGAAAAAAACTTTTGACAGAACAGGAGGCGCGGGCAATTTTAATTCAAATGTGCGACGGCTTGAAATTTCTGCACGCGCTGGGAATTATTCACAGGGATATTAAACCTTCAAATTTAATTTTGCAAAGCGGCGGGCAAATTCGGCTGATAGACTTTGACGCGGCAAGAATCGTGAAAGAAAATCAAGCCGCCGATACAAAACTTTTGGGCACGAAAGGCTACGCGCCGCCCGAACAATTCGGCTTCGGTCAAACTGATTCGCGCAGTGATATTTATTCTTTAGGTAAAACTTTGTTGGAACTTACGGGCGAAAATTGCGGCTCCAAATTAAAAAAAATTTTGTCAAAGTGCATTGAAGTTGACCCAAAAAATCGCTACCAAAATGTTGACGAACTGAAAGCCGCCTTGACTAAAAAAAATTCGCCGTTCGCTAAAATCTGCGCGAGTTTGGCGGCGGTTTTCACGGGGATTTTTTTATTTTTTAATTCAACTGACGGTAAAAATATTCCCGCCGAAATTGAAAAAGTTCCTGAAACTGAAAATATCCCCGCCGAAATTGAAAAAATTCCCGAGACTAAAATTGAAAATCCTGTTGAAAATGAAACGCCCGCGCCCAATTCCAACTTAGAAAAATTACAGCCGTTGCCTTCCAATTCGCTTGAAAATTTTCAGCCGTCCTTTCCTACTCTTCAGCAATATAATTTTGAGCTTGAATTTGGTACAACAACTCAAAATTTGGGCGGCGTGCAACTCGGCGATTCGCTGGAAAATATCCGCGTAATTCTCGGCGATGAAGAAGAAATTAAAAGCTACGAAGGCTTGAATTTTGTTAATCACTTTTTCAGAAATTTGAACGTAACGATTGAAAATAATTTGGTAACCTGCATAACCACAAAAAATTCTGACGTGTCAACTTTGAAAGGCATCAAGCAGGGCGATTCATTGGAAAAAGTTTTGGCGGCTTACGGCAACCACTATGAAACGCGGCAATTCGGCAATACCACGGTTTATATTTATCCCTACAAATTGATACACGGCGTCAATCAAAATTTTTCGACAGAGCTTAGATTTACCGTTGAAAATAATTTGGTTACGGCTATAACTTTAATGACAACCGATTAAATTTGTTTGACAACTTCGCGCAGGTTTGACATAATCGAAAAAATTTTTTGGGGTGATATTTTGACACAAGGTAAAGTTATTCAATTTTGCCACGACAATACAATTTGCGATTTTCTGAACGCGGATATTGTACCTACGGCTGATGGCGGAGTTCGGCTTGAATTGGAAGTTAAAAGCCAACATTCAAATTGCTACGATATTTTACATGGCGGAGTTATGACAACAATGGCTGATACCGCAATGGGCGCGGCTTGTTTTTTGAGAAATAAAAAAGTCGTCACGGTTTCCATGACGATTGAATTTATGCACGCCGTTAAAATTGGCACGAAAATTTTAACCGACGCCAAAATTTTGCACGACGGCAACCAAATTATGACTTGCGAATGTGGAATTGTTGACGCGGCAGGCAAATTATACGCCAAGGCAAATGCAACTTTTTTTGTTATCGAAAAAGTTACGGCATAGACAAAATTTTTTCCT
Source organism: Selenomonadaceae bacterium (assembly GCA_017455645.1). Classification (GTDB taxonomy): domain Bacteria; phylum Bacillota; class Negativicutes; order Selenomonadales; family Selenomonadaceae; genus Quinella. The sequence goes on from JAFSZS010000081.1 coordinate 2,174, forward strand.
GCACTTGCTTTACAGAAATATTTGCAAGGCAGTCTTCATTTTTTTGACAGGCACGTTTCCAGCAACCTTTGCAGTCTCTGTCAACTTCGATTGAGGTTTCTTTTTGCCCGAAAGCTCCGTTTCTGTTAGCGTCGGTCGGTCCCATTAACATCA
>JAFSZS010000082.1 GCA_017455645.1 Selenomonadaceae bacterium
GGAAAACGATATGGAGAAACACGAAAATAATTTTGAAAAAGACGGGCGCATTACAAATCCGGCAATTACAAAAATTTTAAATCAAAAACTCATTCAAGATGAATCCTTAAATACCAAATACGAAAATTATTGTGAAAAGCTTGGATTTACCGCAAGAAGTAAAGGAAGTTATGGAATAACACGAAAATTTTGGCTTTTTAATGAATGAAATATTCATTGGAAATTATTCTTAATTAAAATTTTGGATAAAGGAGAAAATTTATGAAAGGCAGATTTGGAATTTACGGCGGGCAGTACATACCCGAAACTTTGATGAACGCCGTTATTGAACTTGAGGCGGCTTACGAAAAATTTAAAAACGATAAAAATTTTAATGACGAATTGGAAAAACTTTTCAATGAATACGCGGGCAGACCGTCGCTTTTATATTTCGCCGAAAAAATGACGCGGGATTTGGGCGGCGCAAAAATTTATTTGAAACGTGAAGATTTAAATCATACCGGCTCGCACAAAATTAACAACGTGCTTGGACAGGCTTTACTTGCAAAAAAAATGGGCAAAACTCGCCTAATTGCTGAAACAGGCGCAGGTCAACACGGCGTCGCAACTGCAACCGCTGCCGCGCTTTTAGATATGGAATGCGTAATTTTTATGGGCGAAGAAGATACACGCCGTCAAGCCCTGAATGTTTACCGAATGAAACTTTTGGGCGCGGAAGTTATCGCCGTGAAAAGCGGCACTGCAACTTTGAAAGACGCCGTAAGCGAAGCTTTCAGAGAATGGACGCGCAGAATTGCAGATACTCATTATTGTTTGGGCTCGGTTATGGGACCGCATCCTTTCCCTACAATCGTTAGAGATTTTCAAGCCGTCATTTCAAAAGAAATTAAATCCCAAATTTTGGCAAAAGAAAACCGCCTGCCGGATTATGTCATTGCTTGCGTTGGCGGCGGCTCAAATGCTATGGGCAGTTTTTGGAATTTCATTGACGATAAGGAAGTTAAATTGATTGGCTGTGAGGCGGCAGGGCGCGGCGTTGATACTTTTGAAACTGCCGCAACAATTACCACAGGTCGCGCAGGAATTTTTCACGGTATGAAAAGTTATTTCTGTCAAGATAAATTTGGCGGAATTGCGCCTGTCTATTCAATTTCAGCCGGCTTAGATTATCCCGGAATTGGTCCCGAGCACGCCTATTTGAATGACGCCAAACGCGCCGAATATGTGCCAATTACCGACGAAGAAGCGGTTGCCGCCTTTGAATATCTTTCAAAAACTGAAGGGATTATTTCGGCGATTGAATCTGCTCACGCGGTTGCTTACGCTCAAAAAATCGCTCCAACTTTACCAAAGGATAAAATCATTGTTATAACTTTGTCGGGGCGCGGCGATAAAGATTGTGCATCCGTTGCTAAATACAGAGGAGTTGAAATTAATGAGTAACATAAAAAACGCCTTCGCGCAGGGCAAGGCTTTTATACCGTTCATAACTTGCGGCTATCCTGATTTGGAAACAACGGCGGCTTGCGTGCGTGCGGCTGTAGAAAACGGCGCAGATTTAATTGAATTGGGAATACCTTTTTCAGATCCGACTGCTGAAGGCGTAGTGATTCAAGAGGCGAATTTAAAGGCATTGCAGGGCGGCGTTACAACCGACAAAATATTTGAATTTGTAAAAAATCTGCGTGAAGAAATTAAAATTCCGTTGGTTTTTATGACTTATGCAAATGTGGTTTTCGGCTACGGCGCAGAAAAATTTCTTTCAACCTGCGCGAAAATTGGGATTGACGGGATAATTTTGCCTGACGTTCCATTTGAAGAAAAAGCAGAATTTCTGCCGCTGTGTCAAAAGTACCACGTCGATTTAATCAGTATGATTGCGCCGACTTCAGAAAATCGAATCGCCAAAATTTCAAGTGGGGCTGAAGGTTTTCTGTACATTGTTTCAAGTTTGGGCGTAACCGGCACGCGCACTGAAATTACAACAGACCTTGCGCCAATGATTAAAATTGTGCGTGAAAATACAAAAATTCCCTGCGCGATAGGTTTTGGAATTTCGACGCCCGAACAGGCAAGCAAAATGTCAAAACTTGCTGATGGCGTAATTGTAGGCTCGGCGATTATCAAAATTATTTCAAAGTACGACAAAGACGCCGCGCCTTATGTTGGAGAATTTGTCAAAAATATAAAAGCCGCAATTTAGGCAATAAAAAAATTGACTGAAGAAGAGAAAAAAGCCAAGCGCGAAAAAATCAAAGCAAAGTACAAAGAATTTATGAAAGTCTACCCGCTGAATCCGCAGAGCTTGATTGACGAAATTTGGACGTGGGTTGAGGGTTATGAAGGTCGTTATCAAATCTCGAATTACGGCAGGGTGAAAAATTTTTACCGGAACAAGGAACGTATTCTTATACCTAAACAAAACGGAAACGGGTATTTGCATGTATGCCTTACAAAAAATAATTCACACAAAACGGTTTATATTCATATTTTGGTTGCCAAAGCCTTTATTCCAAATCCTGAAAATAAGCCTCAAGTAAATCATGAAGACGGCGATAAATTTAATTGTCATGTCGGTAATTTGAAATGGCAAACTCAGAGTGAAAATATAAAACACGCTATTTATAATGGTTTAATGAAAGGTCTTCGTGGTGAAAAAAGTGTTTCCGCTAAATTAACTAATGAACAAGCCAGATTTTGTAAAGATTTTTATATTTCGGGCGATCGTGAATATGGTTTATCTGCACTTTCAAGAAAATTTGGAGTTTCTACCGGATGTATGAGCGATATACTTAGAGGAAGAACTTATAAAGACGCTTAAAAAATATTTTTGAAACTAAAAAAAACGCTTGCGAAATTGCAGGCGGTTTAATTTTTTTGCCGGAAAAATTTTATTCGTCTTTGCTAACAAGTTTCAATTTGCCGGAGCGTGGATGAAACAGCAAGCCGTGAACTTTAACATCTTTTGGAATCAGCGGGTCTTCTTTCAAAAGTTTTACAACGTCTCTAACATTTTGTTCGGGATCTTTGAAGCCGTCCGCCCATTCTTTCAATTCTTTTTCGACCATTTTAATTGCGTCGGGGGAAATTCCGCGTGCCAACATTGCCTTTGTCAAACTTTCTGACGTGGTTTTTTGCATTCCGCATTCTTCGTGACCGATAACGGCAATTTCCATAACGCCCAATTCGTAAATTGCAACCATTAAACTTTTAACAGCTGTATCAAAAAAACCTGTAACGCAATTTCCGACGGTTTTAATAACTTTGGCGTCGCCGCGTTTAATTCCCATTGCCGGTTCAAGAAATAAAGTTGTGCGAGTATCCATACAAGCCAAAATTGCCAATTTCTTTTTGGGAATTTTGCTGTCGTGGTGGTCTTCGTGTTCGTAAGCTTTATATTCTTCGGGCAGATTTGCGCAGAAATTTTCATTCGTTGCCAAAATATCATCAATTAATGCCATTAAGTTAGCTCCTCTCAAAATTTTTAAAATATTTTACTGCAAAAAATAAAAATTTCAAGTCAAATTTTTACTATTCCCTACTCCCTACTCCCTATTCCCTATTCCCTATTCCCTATTCTGCGCCTCTGAAATAATGCCCGCGTGTAAAGTTTTCAATTTCCGCTCCGCCGAATTTATACGCGCGTACAACCTGCGCGAGTTCGTCAACAGTTAAAAATCTGCCGTCGATTCTGATTCTTGCAACGCCGTCAAATTCATTGCGATTTTCAATCATTGACAAAACTTTTGAGTTTAAAATGTGCATTCGGCAAAATTGGTCTGTAACAACCGGAAACAAAATATTTTTTCTGTCGCGCAGGAAATACTTATTTTTGCGGCAAACGTGCGGGCAATTTTCAACATTGCCCAAAAAGCTGCCGAGCGCACAATACGCAGAAATCATAAGCTCCGCCCTGCCGTGTACGATACATTCAACAGGCAAGCAAGAAATTTTGGCAAGATTTTTAACCTGCGCGAGCGTCAATTCCGGCGAAAGTGTCACGCCCTCCACGCCCAAACTTTTTAGAAAATTAATTGTTTCAGAATTGAAAACTATCAGCGAAAAATCAGTACGAATTGGTGCGGCAGAAATTTTTTTTGCAATTTGAAGAGTGCCGAGATTGTGAACGTAAATTGCGTCTAGTGCAAGCTTATTTGGGATATTTAAAATTTCTTCCAAATAAGCAATTTCATCGTTACGAACAATTCGCGGCGTTGCAAGATAAAATTTTTTATTTGCTGAATGTACAAATTTTTCAGCTTGAGAAATTTCCTGCACCGTGATAATTCTGTTACAAAAATTTTCGCCGCCGTACAAAACAGAATCTGCGCCGCTGTCAAGGGCGGCTTTTATTTTTTCCAAAGTGTCAACCTGTACAACAAGCGTGACTTTTCCCGCACGGTAAGGTGTAAAGGCAGTAGGCAAGAGGCAGTAGGCAATAGTAGATTTTGTAAATTTTTTGAGGCGCAAATTTTCCAATTTTTCAACGGCAGCGCGGCGGACTTCGTTTAATTCACTAAGCGGCACCATCAAATTTTCGTCAATGTGCGTTTTCAACATTACCAATTCAAAAACAGAATTGCCGAGCCTTGAAATTTGTTTGAAGAGCGTTTCAAAATTCAGCGGGCGATTTTTGGCAACTTCAGCAATAAAATTCGTTTCGGCGGTTGCCTCGTTTTCTCCGTCAGTCAACATTAAAGTAAGCGGCTTGCCAATTTCGGCAGTAACCACGGCGGCAACGGGAATTTTTCCAAAATTATCATCAGTAAAAAATTTTCGTGCTTCAGAAATTAATTCCGCGTCAAAAATTTTAAAAGCGCGATCGTGAATTTTTACGCCGCGTGTATCAGCAACTTCAACCGTGCAAATATCGCCGTCAATTTTAAATTTTTCAACAGTGAAAGTAACGCGCCCGCCGCCCTTTACCCAAATTTCTATCTGGTCGCCAATATTAATTTTTTCAGTCAACTTGATAGAAATTTTATTTTTCTCAACGGCGGTAACGCGTCCGATTAAAACGCCGCGGTTGTTGGGGCGATTGACGCTGATTAAATTTTTGCCGGGATTTTTTTCAAGGTAAGCGGTAGTAAAATCTCTGTTGAAAATCTGCGCGAGTTTTCGGCTGTCTTCAGCAGTAGAAAAATTTTTGTCGAGTGCATCGCGGTAAACTTTTACAACCGTTGCAACATATTCGGCGCGTTTCATACGCCCTTCAATTTTCAATGAATCAACGCCCGCTTCAACGAGCCGCGGCAAAATTTCAAGCGTGTTTAAATCTTTTGGACTTAACAAATATTCGCCCGCGCCTTTCAAAATTTCGTTGCCATTTGAATCAACCAAAGTGTAAGGAAGGCGGCAAGGTTGCGCACAACGCCCGCGGTTGCCGCTGCGCCCGCCAATCATACTGCTCATTAAACATTGCCCGGAAAAACAAACGCACAACGCGCCGTGTACAAAAATTTCTGTTTCAATCGGAGAATTTTTGGCGATATTTTCAATTTCGGTTAAGGTTAATTCACGCGCCAAAACAACGCGGCTGAATCCCAAATCAGCAAGCATTTCGACGCCCGCCAAATTATGTACAGTCATTTGAGTTGAGGCGTGCAAAGGAATTTCCGGCGCAATGCTTTTAATAATTTTCGCCGCGCCCAAATCCTGTACAAGGAGCGCGTCAACATTCGCACTGCGCAAAAATTTTATATACTCTGCAAAATTTTCCAATTCGCCGTCATTCAAAATAGTATTCGTTGTAACGTGAATTGCAACATTATGAAGATGCGCAAATTTTACGGCGTCGCGCAGATTATCGCCTGAAAAATTTTCTGCGTAGGCTCGCGCTCCAAAATTACTGCCTGCCAAATAAACTGCATTTGCGCCCGCGTTTACGGCGGCTTTCAGTGCGTCGAAATTTCCCGCCGGTGCCAAAAGTTCAATCAAAAAAATTTCCCCCCTAAAAAAATTTTTGAAAAAAATTAGCCGCCCGCTTTTGCACTTTGCTTTGGTTGCAAGGCGTGCGTTGCTCTTCTTTTTTGCGACTGAAAAAAGAAAGTACATTAAAACTAAAAAAAAATTTCCCCCTAAAAAAAATAACCGCCCAAATGACGGCTTTAAAAATTTTGTCCGGATTCAAGAGCCTTACCGGTGCCTATTGCAACGCAACTTAGCGGGTCGTCGGCAATGGCGGTAGGTATTCCGGTTTCACGTCGAATAAGTTCATCAAGCCCGTATAAAAGCGCGCCGCCGCCCGTTAAAATAATTCCTCTGTCAAAAATATCTGCGGAAAGTTCAGGCGGCGTAACATCTAAAACTTTTCTGATACAGCCGACAATTTTACTGACGGATTCAGTAACTGCCTTTACAATTTCTTCAGTTTCGACTGTAATATTTTTCGGCATACCGGTTACAATATCCCGCCCGCGAATTTCCATTTCCAATTTTCTTGCGCCGGAATAAGCCGCGCCTATCGTCATTTTAATATTTTCGGCGGTACGCTCGCCAATCATTAAGCTGTGGTTGCGTTTTATACTTGTTTCAATATCAGTATCAAATTTATTTCCTGCAACGCGGATACTTTGCCCGTTGACAATCCCGCCCAAAGAAATAACTGCAACATCGCAAGTACCGCCGCCAATGTCAACAACCATTGATCCTACCGGCTCTGAAATATCAATTCCTGCGCCGAGTGCCGCGGCTATCGGTTCTTCGATTAAATCAACTTTTTTTGCGCCGGCTTGTTCGGTTGCCTCTTGAATTGCGCGGCGTTCAACTATTGTAATTTCTGTTGGTACGCAAACCATTACACGCGGTCTGAAAAAAAAACTTTTCCCTGCAACTTTATTTAAAAAGTAGCGAACCATTGCCTCTGTCATGCTAAAATTTGAAATTACGCCGTCGCGCAGCGGGCGAATTGCTACGATATTTCCGGGCGTGCGTCCTATCATTTTTTGCGCGTCTTCACCAATCGCCAATACTTCATCTGTATTTCTGTCAATCGCTACAACCGAAGGCTCGCGCAGGACAATTCCTTTGCCTTTCACGTAAACCAATGAATTTGCCGTGCCCAAATCTATTCCAACACTTGTGGACATCCAAAACAATATTAAAACTCCCTTCAAGCGTTACACGTCAGATTTTTTTATTGGTTCGCTCAAATCCATATGCCCTGAAAGTGTTTCAATTTCCGCGCCGTCAATCAAAAATCTAACCTGTTGCACTTCGCTGAATTCGCCGAGAGTTTTTACAACCGAATTAACCAAAAGTTCCTCGCCGGTGGAGCCGCCGACAAATGACTTTGTAATATTTTTGTCGAAGTCAACGTAAGCCGTGCCGTTTTCAACTTTGACGCTGTTAATTTTGGCGTTTTTGGGGAAAATTACGGTTAAATCTTTTTCTTCGGGATTTTTCATAAGAAGTCTGACCGCGGCTATATATTTTTCTGAATCGTTTTTAACTTCGATTGTGCGATTGACGCCTACCAAATTAATTCCCGCGTCATCGGGATAATAAATTTTTAGTGAAATGGCTTGACTTTGAGAAACAGGGCTTACAGTTGTAGGATTTTCGACGGGCGGGGAATTTTCAGCGGGTTGAGTATTTTCAGCCGGCGTTTGAGTTTTGGGATTTTCTACAGGTTGCGGATTTTCAACCGGCTTGGGATTTTCTACAGGTTGAGTTGCGGCGGGTTTATCAATTTGCTGTGGTTTTTCTACCGGCGGCAATTCTTGGTTACAGCCGCTTAACGCAAAAGTTAAAGTAACCGTTGCCAAAATTAAAATTTTTTTAATCAAGTCTTTTCAGACCTCCTTAATTCATAAAATATCTTTTTACGGCGTTTGCAATGGCTCCCGCTAAAATATTTTGATAGTGTTCATCTGCCAAAAGTTCCTCTTCGGCGGTATTTGTGATAAAGCCGAGTTCGATTAAAGACGCGGGGCAATTTGCGCGTTTAATGACGTAGAAATTAGCTGCCTTAACGCCGCGGTTAAATAATTTGCCATGCTTTGCAAGTTCTTCATTTAAAAGTTGTGCAAGGCGTTGACCGCCGGAATTTGCATTGGAGTAATAAGTTTCCATACCGTGCGAATTTGGATTTGAAAAAGCGTTGCAGTGAATTGAAATGAACAAATTTGCTTGCGGCGGAGCTTTATCCAATCGGGCTTGAAGTTCAACGCTGTTTGAAGCATTTGGCGAAGCAACGTCAATATCAGTTTTGCGCGTCATAACAACTTTCATACCTGCGTTTTTCAAAATTTTTTCGGTTTTCAGTGCAACGGCGAGCGTAACTTCTTTTTCGGTTAAGCCGTGCGGACCAACTGCGCCGGTATCGGAGCCGCCGTGTCCTGCGTCAAGTACAATAACTTTATCGCCGACTTTAAATTTTTGCTTTTCTTCGGGAACTTTTTTATCGGGTTCAGTTTTCAATTCATTTTTGGTAACGTCAATGATAACCTGCGCGGGCTGTTTTTCGGAGCGATTGGCGGGTTGCACTGACATTTTGTAAGCTTCATCTTCGAGCATTGCCTTGAATGAAACGCGAATTTTTGTATGCCCTATCGCAGTTTCTTTGACTGTAATTTTTTTGATTAATTTTTCTGTTTGAATTTTTGTACCGGAAAGTTTACTGATTCTGCCCGGCGTGGTACGGTCCATTGAAATTGTAAGCATGCTGCCGGTAATTTTGGCTTGAACGTCTTCAAGTTTTACATTTCCGTCAAGTGAAATTTCAATTCTCAAAATTTCGTCGTTAATATCGTAGGCTTTAATATTTGTAATTTCGGCGTTAGACTTAGCTGCAGCCGTGCCGAAAATTGCCAAACTTAAAACCACCAGCAAACTCAAACATTGAAAAAATTTTTTAACCAATATCTTCACTCCAATTCTTTTAGCAGTTGCCTTGCTTCATCAAGGGCGGCGTTTGTTTTATCTTCGTCGCGGCAAATTTTTATAATCAAGGTATCGCCCGCGTTGACATTTTCCGGTAAAAAATTTGAAGGTAAAATTAATTCGCCGTCTTCAGCCGCCAAAACTACATCAGCCGCGCCGTTGTCAATTTGCTTTACTGTTATTTTTGTATCGGCGGCTTCATTTTCGGCGGGGAAAATTTTTATCGTCAAATAATCGCCCTCGGCGGCGTCTTTCGGTAAAAATTTTGAAGGTAAAATTAATTCGCCGTCTTCAGCCGCCAAAACTACATTAGCCGCGCCGTCGTCAATTTGCTTTACCGTTATTTTTGTATCGGCGGCTTCATTTTCGGCGGGGAAAATTTTTATCGTCAAATAATCTCCCTCGGCGGCGTCTTTCGGTAAAAATTTTGAAGGTAAATGAAATTCGCCGGAATATTCTTCTTCGCCCTCGTCAATCAGCAAAACTGCCGTTGCCGTGCCGTCCTCAAGTTCTTCGATTCTGTCAAGGTAAACGCTTATTTCTTTGCAGATTTTTTCTTTTCCGCTATCCATTTTTCAACCCAATCCTCCTCAATTTCCGGTGTTACTGAAAAATCTTTGCCGTTGCTTACGATTGTAACCGTGCCGTTTTTCCACGTCCACAAAATATTTTTTGAAGGTATACCGTTAGCCAAATAGGCTTCCAGCGGTTCAAGGTGCGGGTGCCCGTAAGTATTGCCGCCGCGTTTATCGGTAGGCTCGCCGGCTGAAATTAAAACGTATTCGGGATTGATAAGGCGCAGGAAATCCACGCTTGACGCATTGGCAGAATCTAACGCAGTGCGGCTGCCGTGGTGTCCTGATTTTAAAATTTGGCTCTTGAAAACTTTCAGATTATCCTTGTTGAGTGACAAAATTGCAATTTCTTCTTTAATTTCAGCATCGCCCGTAAACATCATGGCAAATTTTTTGTAAACAAGCCGCCCTAAAACAGATTCATTGTTGGGGTCGGTTTTCTGTGCGCCGGAATTTACCGCGTCAACAACATCTTTTGTCGGGTAAAGCACGTTGAAAGTTACGCCGTCGCCAAAATCTAAAACGTCGCCCGCCTTCAGCGAAGTATGCTTAATATTTTGGCTCTTAAGTTCCTTCATATAGTTTAAATAAAGTTTGGAAGTTGCCGCAATGCCGTTATCGCAAACTTCGTTGATTGTGTACTTGCTGTCTTTGAGAAGTTTTTCAATTCCGCCAATGTGATCTGCGTGCGGATGCGTCAAAATAATTTTGTCAAATTTTGTAACGCCCGCCTTGTCAAGTTCATTAACTAATTTTGTGCGCTCGTCCATATCTGAAGTATCAATCAAAATGTTTTGCGTTTTAGTTTGAATCAAGAAGGCGTCGCCCTGTCCGACATTCAGCATTGTGATTTTCAAATTGCCTTTAACAGGTTTAGGTTTTTCAGTATCGGTTGACGCGGTATTTTCAGTAACCGTTGGATTTTCAGCGGGCGGTTGATTGTTTTGTGAATTTGAAGAATTGCCGCCGCCGCAACCCGTAAGCAAAAATGTAGTCAGCATTATTGCCGCCGTTAAAAATTTTTTCATATCATCACCCTTTCTAGGGATATAGGGATATAGGGATATAGGGTTATAGGGATAAAAATTTTTCCCTAGTCCCCTATTTCCCTATTTCCCTAGTCCCCTAAAATGTAATTTTCAATTCCAACTGCAACGCCGTCATCTTGAACGCCCGGTACAACGTACTTGCCAACTTTTTTAAGTTCGTCTCGCGCAGTTCCCATAACAAGCCCGGTGCCGACAGTTTTAATCATTTCGCCGTCATTGCGCCCATCGCCGAACGCAAAAGAATTTTCCACAGGAATTTTAAAATATTCCAGCATTTTCAAAATACCCGTTGCCTTTGAAACTTTGTCTGAATAAATTTCCATAGTTTTATAGTGAAAAGGATCCGACCAACCTGTAAAGCCGGGCGTTGCAATCATTTCTTTATAAATCACGTCCAAATTTTCTAAGTCTCGACGCGCCGTCATACATTCCATTTTGGAAATTTTAATTTTATCCAAGTCGAAATCGCGCACAAAATTAGAATAATCAACGCCAATTTGTTTACAGAAATTTTCGCAGACAGTAAAATTTTTCCTAAGATAGGTATTGGGATAACTTTGCAGGATATACTCAATATTTTCAGCGTCAGCCTTCGCGCAGATTTTTTTCACGCCGTCCATATCCAATTCACTTTCAAAAATAACTTTGCCGCCAACTAAAACCAGTGCGCCGTTGCTTGTAACAAAGCCGTCGAATCCGAAATTTAAAAGTTCGCCGTAAATGAAAGATACAGGGCGACCCGTTGCAATGAAAATTTTATCGCCCGCCGCCTGCAACTTTTTCATTGCACTTGCAACGCGCGGCGTAATTTGCGCTATTCCGTGCTCCCTGTCTAAAATCGTTCCGTCTATGTCAAAGAAAATTGCCTTAGTCATCTTTGCCTCCGTTGTTTTTGTAGATAATATAAATTCTGATAACCAGCATTATAACCCATAATCCAAATCCTACAATATAAATTTTGTCCGAGGTGCTCAAATTTTCGTAGTCAAAATTAAAAAACACATACGCCGCAACCGCTAAAATTAACACGTCCAAAATATTTAGCGATTTTTTTAAAACTTCGAGCATAGCCACCACCTCCATTAAATTTTAACCAATCATTTTATTTTCATATATCATATAAAAAATTTTTAAAAACTGCAATAAATCTGCTATAATTTACAGAAAAATTTTTTTGGGAGGCTTAAACTTGCGAAATAAAACAAAGGCAACATTAACTTTGGCGGCTTGTGCGATTTTGGCGGCGGGAACTTTGCCCGCGTCGCCTTTCGTCAATTTTTTTACAGGTTCAGCCGGTGTATTTTTAATCGGCTTGCTGAATCACGGCTTTATTGCGGCAACAATCGGCGGGCTTGCTGACTGGTTTGCAGTTACCGCGCTTTTTCATAAGCCGCTCGGAATTTCCTACCGCACAGAAATTTTGAAACGCAACCGCAAAAGAATTTCTGATGCCGTTATAGAGTTTGTCGGCGAAGATTTATTAAATACCAAAAATATTATGGAAACTTTAAATGATGAAAATGCCGCAAAACTTTTGATTGATTTTCTGGAAAATTATAACGGCAGGCAAAAAGTTAAAAATCTTGTGGGTGAAATTGTGAATGAAACTTTTGCAAAACTTGACGCTGAAAAAATTTCCCGTGAAGTTGCGCCGCTTATCGAAAGTGAAGTTAAAAATGTTGACGTTCAAAAAATTATCGCCGCGGCTACTCAAGTTGTTACCAAGGAATCTAACAGCCGCAAAATTTTAATTATGCTCCTTGAAACTGCGCGAAGAATTATCAACTCAAAACATATGCAGCAGGAAATTTTTCAGAAGATAAAAGAATTGCGCGTTGCCTATGAAGGCGATTCAATGGGGCGGGCGATGGTTCTTTCTTCACTGAATCTGACTGACGAAAAAATTTTGTCAATCCTAAATGAAAACGTCGAATCAAAAATTTCTGCAACTATTGACGCCCTCAACGCAAATAAAATTGTCAACACCGAAAAAGATAAAATCGCGCAGGATTTACTGAAATTTTTTTCAAACGCCGTAAACTCTGCCACAAAAAATCTTGACACTGAAAAATTTCAAGCCGAATTTGAAAATCTTTTTAATGCAAAAGTTGACGTTGCCGGTTATATTCAAGACTTCCTCGCGCAGGGCGATAAAATTTGGCGCGCCGAAATTGATAAGATTGTTGACAGGAAAATTACCGAATTTATTTACGATACGGCTTTACAGCAAAAATTTGACGCGCTTGTAAAAGGTATGATTGAAAATCTTTTGAACGAATACCACGGCGAAATTCCCGCGCTGATCAGTGAAAAGCTCAACAAATTCGACGACGATAAATTAACTGAATTTGTGGAAAGCCGCGTTTCTGACGATTTACAAATGATTAGAATCAACGGCTCTGTTTGCGGCGCGTTGGCGGGAATGTTTTTGTACATTGTTTCGCAGATTATCGCGCAGATTGTCGGTTGAGGTGAAAATTTTGGAAAGATGGAATAAGGCAGATACAACGCTTTTAACTGCCGCGCTGTGCTTTTTGACGGCGGTCGGTTTAAGAATCGTGTACCCTGAATCAATTTTTACTGAAGGATTTTTATTTGTAACAGAGGCGGCAATGGTAGGCGGAATTGCTGACTGGTTCGCAGTTACCGCGCTTTTCAAAAAGCCGCTCGGTTTTCCCTTTCATACGGCGATACTTCCCAATCGTCGCGCAGATTTTGTAGCCGCGTCTCAAACTATGGTACAGCAAGAATTTTTTTCGCGCAGGACGCTTTTCAAGAAAGTTGACAATATCGACTTACTGCCGCTGTTGTTAAAATATCTTGAAAATCCTGCAACCAAACATTTTTTGCTGAATGAAATTTTAGCCGCGCTGAAAAAATATATTTCGTCAACAGATACAAATTCGCAGTCAAAATTTTTGGCTAACAAATTGCGGCGGGAACTTGAAAATATCCCCGTGCAAAAAATAATTGACGACGGCGGCAACTGGATAAAATCAACCGGCAAAGACAGAGAACTTTTTGTAGCCTTGATAAACCGAATGAAAGAAACAGCCGCGCGTGATGAAACACGCCAAAAACTTCAAGCCGTCTTAGAAAAATTTGCTGAAGAAAAAACAAGGGGCGCAAGTGCATTTTCTCTGTTAATGGCGGGCTTGGCGGCGGCGTTAAATTTTGTGAACTTTGAAGAGGCGGCTGAAATTATGCAGGCGCAACTTTTGAAACTTTTGGACGAACTTTCACAGGATTCGCCGATACAGCGTCGCACTTTGCAAGAGTGCAGATTAAAAATTTCCGCGCTTGCCGACACGCCGGAATTTAGAAAATTAATTGAGCGCGTGCAAGTTGACTTAGCCGGAACTTTGCCGCTTGAAGAAACTGTTTCAGGCGCGCTTGAAAAATTTAAGGCGCAGATTTTATCAATCGAACTCAACGAATTATCGCCCGTCGCGCAGGACTCAAAAACGCTCGGCGCAATTTTTACTGAAACTTTATTGACGCTGTACGATGAATTTTTAGCCAACTTGAAAACTGACGGCGCAATAAAAAAATCTGTCGAAAAATTTTTGGGCGAACTTAGGGCGCGTGCCACGATTTACGCACAGCCGCTTGTTGGCGAAGTTGCAAAGTCCGCGCTTAACCGAATGACTGACGAACAACTTAACAGTTTGGTTTACGATAAAGCCGAAACAGATTTTGTTTGGATTAGAATGAACGGCTCCATTGTCGGCTCAATCGTCGGCGCAATGATTTTTCTGCTGATTAAAATATTTTCTTAATGAAATTTTAATCTTCTAATGAAATTTTAATTTTCCGTCCGAAGGGGCGGATTTTTTATTTTGTGAAAAGCTTGTTGCAACGCCATTCTTTCAAAAAGATAAAAAAAGCCGTAAAATTTTTATATTCTACTTAATCTGAAATTTTCCTGTAAGTTATAAAAATACTTTCAATTTCTACGCCATTTTATCAAAACAATCTGAAACGTAACTGAAAAAACTAATGTAAATTTAATAAAAAAATGCTTGACATTGAAAAACTTTTGTACTATACTGCGCACAACTTGAAGGTAAGGCAAGGGAAGAAAGAGTTTAGAGGAAACATGGACACTCCAAGCAGAAGTCTTCCGAAGCTGAGCCGGAAAGTTAAAGCAAATTTTTAAGTTTTAAGTTTAAACGGTTCAATTTTAAGGAGGATGTTCAAAA
>JAFSZS010000083.1 GCA_017455645.1 Selenomonadaceae bacterium
ACTCGCGCGGTGTCAAGTAACAAACTTTCGCACGCTTATTTGTTGGTAGGAACGCGCGGCACCGGCAAAACTTCCACGGCAAGACTTTTGGCAAAGGCTATGAATTGCGAAAGAGTTTTGGACGCGCAAAAATCCGGCAAAACTTTAACCGCGGCTGAAATCCCCTGCAACAAATGCCCTTCGTGTTTGTCAATAGAATCTTCGCCCGACAACGTGGAATTTGACGCGGCGTCGAATCGCTCTGTTGAAGATGTCACGCGGCTTTTATCGACGGCTTACCTTGCGCCTTTGCAGTCAAAAGTCAAAACTTTCATAATTGACGAAGTTCATATGCTGTCAAACGAGGCGATAAATTCAATCTTAAAATTAATCGAAGAACCGCCGCCGAATGTTGCATTTTTTTTGGCAACAACCGAATTAAATAAAGTGCCAATGACAATTCGTTCACGCTGTCAAGTTTTAAATTTCAGATTAATTCCGCAAGAAATAATTGCGCCGTACCTTTTGAAACTTGCCGCGCGGCTTAAGGTTGAATTGGAAGAAAACGCGGCTCAAAAAATTGCACGGCTTGCCGCGGGCTCTATGCGCGACGCTATGACTTATTTGGATCAGTGTTACTCAATGGCGGGCGATAAAATTACCCTTGAAAATGTCAATGAAACTTTAGGCTTAGTTTCTGATTCAGATTTGGATGAAATTATTTCAGCCGTTCAAGCGCAAGACCGCGTCAAAGTTGCGGCGGCTGTCAATCAAGCTTTTCGCTCTGGCTTGTCTTCGGTTGTAATTGCTGAATCTTTAATCACGCGGCTTAGGGATTTGGAATTTGAAAATTTGACAAGGCGCAGTACTGCCAAATTTCAGGAACTTGATAATTTTGTTACGGAAATTCGCAAGGCAACTTTTGAAATGCAAAATTCAGGTATTCCCAATATAATTTTGGAAATGACACTGTTAAAACTTGCAACGCCGCAAATTATTTCTGCGCCCCCCAAAACTCGTGCAACTTCAACCCTGCGTGAAAATGACGAAAAAAAAAAATTTATGACGCCGACACTATTTTAGAAAATTTGCCGCAAGGATTAGAAGTTATAAAAAGATTCGCGGTTATTAAAAGTTTTTCCGACGATAATTTAACTTTGGCATTTTCTAAACGCCGTCCTACGTCTTTTACTGACGATACAAAAATTGATTTTGAAAAGCACCTCGCGCAGATTTTCGGGCGCAAAATTAATGTTGATTATGTTGTTGAGGAAAATTTGGAAATTCCCAAAACTGCCGAAACTAAAAAAGCTACTGAAACTGAAGAAAATCCCGCTGAAATGAGTTTTCTTGATTATACTTTAAAACTTTTTGAAACCAACAAATTTGAAAAAATTAATGAGGAGTAATGGAAAATGGCACAAACACCCGGCTTTAATCTCGGCGAAATTATGAAACAGGCGCAACTGTTACAGCAAAGTTTTGAGGCTAACAAACAAAAACTTAAACAAGAAACGGCAACTGCAAGCGTCGGCGGCGGTATGGTTACTGCAACCGTTGACGGCGAAAAACAACTCAAAGAAATAAAAATTTCGCCGGAACTTTTGAGCGAAGATGTCAGCACGATTGAAGATTTGGTTGTCAGCGCAGTCAACGCGGCAAATGTTGAAATTGAGAAAAAAATTAATGCAAATATGGCGGCGTTCGCAGGAAATGCACTTGGCGGCTTGGGCGGCGCAGGCTTGGGCGATATGGCTAATATGCTCGGCGATTTGCTCGGCGGTCCAAAAAAATAAGGCTTAGTTTTTAGTTTTAAAATTAGCTGCTTGAACTTCGGTAGAGTTTAGGCGGCTTTTTTTGTGCAGAAATTTTTTAAATTGACAGCAGCACTTTAAAAAGTTATATTAAAAATAAAAAACCCCCGCAATTAAGCGAGGCTTCCTGTAGCACTATAGCAAACGGTTACTCTAAAAGGGTTGATTATAAATTAGTATCTTTAGCCGCTTGAACTTTGGTAGAGTTTAGGCGGCTTTTTTGGTGCAGAAATTTTTTAAATTGACAGTACCACTTTAAAAAGTTATAATAAAAACAAGAAAACCCCGCAATTAAGCGAGGCTTCCTGTAGCACTATAGCAAACGGTTACTCAGAAACTTGGAATGAACGCGCATTAGCCGCTAAAGCTTCCCGGGCTTAGGCGGCTGTTTTTGTGCCTATCACAAGCACCACGATGGTTACGACGATAACCACAATGATGAACTTTTCAATAGTCATACCGCGTCACCTCCTTTCGGAGAGTGATGCAACCGCCTGCCATTTGCAGTACCGATAGAATTTTAACACAGAAAATTTCATTTGTACAGAAATTTTTTAAATTGACAGTCAAACAAGAAAAAGATATAATTTGCGGCGTTGAAAAAAACACGGGGCGGAGTGTCAACCTGTGGCGTAAGCTGAAACGGCGCGTAAATGCCCCGCGAATGATTGAACAGGAGGAAATTTTAAAATGGCAGTTATTTCAATGAAACAGCTCCTTGAAGCCGGCGTGCACTTCGGACACCAGACCCGCCGCTGGAATCCCAAAATGGCTAAGTACATTTTCACGGAGCGCAACGGTATTTACATTATCGACCTTCAAAAAACCGTAAAGAAAATCGACGAGGCGTATATGTTTATTCGCAGCGTCGCCGAAGAAGGCAAAACAGTTCTTTTTGTGGGCACTAAAAAACAAGCGCAGGAAGCCGTCAAAGAAGAAGCAATTCGCGCAGGACAATTTTTCGTCAATGAACGTTGGCTCGGCGGTATGCTCACCAACTTCCAAACTATTCAAAAACGTATTCGCCGCTTGAAAGAATTGGAAACAATGCAAGCCGACGGTACTTTTGACGTGCTCACCAAAAAGGAAGTTATGCAACTTAAACACGAAATGGCACGCCTTGAAAAATATCTCGGCGGTATTAAGGAAATGAATAAAATCCCCGGCGCGCTTTTCGTAGTTGACCCGCGCAAAGAAAGAATCGCAGTTGCTGAAGCCCGCAAATTGAATATCCCGATCGTTGCGATTGTCGATACAAACTGCGATCCAGATGAAATTGATTATGTTATTCCCGGCAATGATGATGCAATTCGTGCGGTAAAACTTTTAACTGCGCGAATGGCTGACGCTATCATTGAAGGCAACCAAGGCGAAAGCGGCACGGTTGATTCAACTTCAACTGAAGATTTTTCTGAAGAAGATTATCAGCCTGAAGACTACGCCGCAAAAGATGAAGACGCCGAAAATTAAAAGCTAAAAATCGCTGAAATCGCCTGTAAGCCGCCTTTCAAACTTTTTTGATACTTTTATACTAATTGGTACTCAAACGCGGCTTGTAGGGCATTTTAAACGCGAATACGGGCTTATTTTTAGGCGAGGATTTATTGAAAATTGGAGGAAATTTATAAATGGCAAATATTAGTGCAGCAATGGTTAGAGACCTGCGCGAAAAAACCGGCGCGGGAATGATGGACTGCAAAAAAGCTTTAAACGAAACTAACGGCGATATGCAAAAGGCGATTGACTACCTGCGCGAAAAAGGAATTGCTAAGGCAGCGAAAAAATCCGGTCGTATTGCGGCAGAAGGTGCTTGCGCGGCTTATGTCACAGCTGACGGCAAAATTGGCGCGGTTGCCGAAATTAACTGCGAAACTGACTTCACTGCCAACAATTCAGATTTCCGCGCATTGGTTAAAAAAGTTACCGAGCATATCGCAAAAACTAATCCTGCCGACCTCGACGCACTCAACGCAAGCTTTATCGAAGGCAAGAAAACCGTTGCTGACATTGTAACTGAAGCTACCGCTACAATCGGCGAAAAAATTTCTGTACGTCGTTTCGCACGCTATGAAACTGAAGGCAAAATTACAAGCTATATTCATATGGGCGGAAAAATCGGCGTCCTTGTCGAACTTTCCGGCGGCTCTGACGAACTCGGCAAAGATATTGCAATGCAAATTGCCGCGTCCAATCCTTCAGCTATCGACCGTGACAGCGTTGACGCGTCCGAACTCGAACACGAAAAAGAAGTTTTGCGCAAACAAGCCCTTGAAGAAGGCAAGCCCGAAAAAATCGTCGATAAAATGGTTGCAGGGCGTATCAACAAATTCTACAAGGAAGTTTGCCTCGTCGAACAAATTTTTGTTAAAGACAATGAAAAAACCGTTCAAGATATTCTCGGCAAGGTTAAAGTTTTAAACTTCACCCGCTACCAACTCGGCGAAGGTATCGAAAAGAAACAATCTGATTTCGCCGCCGAAGTTGCCGCACAACTTAAATAGGGAATAGTGGGTAGTGGGTAGTGAATAGGGAATAGTTTTTTTCCCGCAAAATAAAAAGCCGTCCAATTTCGGGCGGTTTTTTTAGTTTTAAAATTTTGTCAAAGTCAAGCCCGCAAAACAAGCCGCCAATCCCGCCGCTACACTTATTAAAATATTTGCCGCCGCCAAAAATATTTGCCCGTTTTGTATCAATGTCAAAGTTTCGGCTGAAAACGATGAAAAAGTTGTAAAGCCGCCCAAAAATCCTACCGCCAATAAAAGCCGCGCATTTTCTAAACTGCTGCGCCCCGCAATTATCCCAATTACCAATCCCATTAAAAAACTTCCCAAAATATTCGCCGTCAAAGTTCCCAATGGAAAATTTCCTAACTTGCCCGCCAAATTCGTTGTTACAAAATATCTTGCCATTGCGCCCAAGCCGCCGCCTACAAATACCAATAAAAATTTCATAAATTTACCTCTTCGCCCAAAATTCTTTCCAATTCCTCAAGCGTCGTTAAACCTGCGCGAACTTTTTCCAAGCCGTCCGCCGCCAAACTTTTTAAGCCGCCTTCAATCGCCGCCCGCCTAATTTTTTCTAAGTCTTTGCTGTACAAAATTAATTCGCTGATTTTTTTATCGACGCTCAAAATTTCGTGAAGTGCAATTCGCCCGAAAAATCCTGTGCCGCCGCATTTTTCGCAACCTACCGGCTGATATATTTCTTTCGCGCAGATTTTTTTACTTTCAAATTCATTTGCAATTTTTAATTTTTTGCAGTTTGGACAGAGCCGCCTAACCAATCTTTGTGCAACTACGCCGCGCAATGTTGACGCCAATAAATACGGCTCCACGCCCATTTCAATCATTCTGAAAACCGCGCTGCAAGCGTCTTTTGCGTGCAAAGTTGTAAAAATTAAGTGCCCCGTCAACGCCGCGCGTACCGCAATTTTTGAAGTTTCGGCGTCCCGAGCCTCTCCTACCATCATACAATTACAATCCATTCGCAGCATTGCCCTTAAGCCCGCCGCAAATGTCAAGCCCGCCTTTTCGTTGACTTGCACTTGACTGACGCCTGAAATATGCTGTTCGATTGGATCTTCAAGCGTCATTATCGAGCGCGCCGGAGTGTTCAATTCCCTTAACGCCGCGTACAAAGTCGTTGATTTGCCGGAGTTCATCGGTCCCGTTAAAATTATCATTCCCGAACTTGCGCTTATCATTTGCCGGAAAATTTTTTCATTGTCTGCCAAAAATCCCAAATCTGAAATTTTGTGCAAGTTTCGCGCAGAATCCAACAGCCGAATTGTTAAACTTTCTGCGCCGAATGAAGGCATTGACGCCACGCGCATTTCAGTTTCGCCGAATTTTATTGCGCCGTCCAGCGGGGAAAAAGCCGCCGTTGTATCCATTTTCGCCAAAATTTTTATCCTTGCACTTATCGCCGCCGCAAATTTTATTGGTAAAGGCTGATGCAATTCGTGAAGGTGCCCGTCGATTCTGTAGCGTATTCTCAAAAAATCTTCCAACGGCTCAATGTGTAAATCCGTCGCCCGCCTTTCTATTGCGAAATTTAAAATCAAGTCAACAATTTGCACAATCGCTTGAGAATTGCCGCCGAAATTGTGCCCGGCTTGATGTACCAACTTTTTTAATTTTTCTTCCAACTTGACCGCTCCAACATTTTTGAAAAATTTTACCGCGCAGAATCAATTTTGTAAATGTGGAAAATATTTTGGCAATGTTATATAATTTCAAAAAAAATTTGCGGAGGAATTTTATTGAGTCCAATGATAACGGCGGTTGCGGCGTTTTTGATTGATACGCTGATTGGCGACCCGCGCAGTAAATTTCATCCCGTGGTACTTATGGGGAAATTAATTTTGGTACTGGAATATTTTTTGCGCCGAGACTTTGAATCTTCCACGAAAAAAATTTTCAAAGGCGGCGTTTTGGTTTTAATCGTGGTTGCTGTAAGTTACGGAATTGGCGCGGGAATTTCGATTTTGGCGGGAATGACGGGCAATTTAACTGTACAAGTTTTTATTGAGGCGTTGGTTTTAAGTTTTATGATAACGCCGCGCTCCTTGGCAGAAGCCGGCAAAGAAATTTATTTTTTGTTGAGTATGGAAAATTTGGAACAGGCGCGTTACAAAGTCGGCTGGATTGTCGGGCGTGACACCAAAAATTTAAACGAGGCAGAAATTACGCGGGCGACGGTTGAAACTGTTTCAGAAAATACGGTTGACGGGATAATTTCGCCGCTGTTTTATTTTGCAGTTGGCGGCTTGCCTTTGGCGGTTGCGTACCGTGCGATTAACACAATGGATTCAATGTTAGGCTACAAAAACGAAAGATATTTGTATTTTGGCAAAGCGGCGGCGCGGCTTGATGACGTTGCAAATTTTATTCCTGCGCGAATAACGGCGATTTTATTTTTAATGTCCGCGCTGATACTGAATTTAGATTTTCAAAACGCGCTGAAAATTTTGAGACGCGACGCGGATAAACACCCAAGCCCAAATGGCGGCTACGCTGAAGCGACGGTTGCAGGCGCGTTGAATATCAGATTGGGCGGCGTCAATTCTTATTTCGGCGTGCCACATTTCCGCGCTTATATGGGCGACCCCAACGAAACTTTGCAAGCTCCGCACATTTTGGCGGCTATTCGTATGATGTACACTGCCACAATTATTTTTTTGTGTTTGGCAATAGCAATTTAATTTTGGAGGTTACAAATGGAAGAAAAACAACCGCCGCGCAGGAAAGGCAAGCGTTCATTCAAATATATCATAAGATTTTTCAAAATAGTTTTCGGCTTGATATTTGTATTCATAGCGTCATTTTTTGTAACATTGGCTATTCGTGCTTCCGGCAATTCTGAAGTTCCCGCAATCGAAGAAAAATATTCTGCCAAAATTTCAAAAGAAAAAGTTCCTTTCGCGCAGTATTCTGAAGTTAGTTTGACTGAAAAAATCGACAGGCTGACAAACATTGAATTTGCCGTTGCCGAAAAAAGAAAAACTATGCGCCACTATGTTTTGTTCCGTGATATACCGTCTAATTTGCGTCAAGCGATTATCGCAGTTGAAGATGTGCGCTTTTATGCTCACGGCGGATTTGACATTGAAAGTATCGCGCGTGCAACGGTTGTAAATGTTGAGGCGGGCGAAATTGAGGAGGGCGGCTCGACCATTACCCAACAACTTGCAAAAAATCTTTTCTTGACGCAGGAACGCTCTTTCACGCGCAAATTTGAGGAATTACTTTTGGCGATTGAAATTGAAAACCACTTCGACAAAAATAAAATCCTGGAACTGTACCTGAACACAATTTATTTCGGCTCCAATTTTTATGGTGTTTACGAAGCGGCGCACGGATATTTCGGCAAAGAGCCAAAAGAATTGACAACCGCCGAATGTGCGATGCTTGCCGGTATTCCCAACGCGCCTTCGATTTATTCGCCGTACGTGAATTTTCAGCTTGCTAAAAAGCGGCAGCTTGTAGTTATTAATGCAATGGTTCACGCGCATTTTTTGAGCAGTTACGAAGCCGAAAAAGCCCGCAATGAAGAAATTACCCTGCGCGAAGGCTTTTATTGACAGAAAATTTTTGAAGTGTTAAACTTAACAAAACTACGTTGAATGAGCGTTTTTTTTACACGCTAAAATTTTTAATTGTGTAGTTTAGGCATAGGAAGTTCCTGTTTTTAGCTGAAAAGCAACGTCGATTTTTACTTCCCGCCGGAGAATCAAGGGCGATTTAATCGTCCTTTTCTCTTTTGCAGAAATTTAATCTTGAGTGAGGGTTTTATTAAGATTTGATTAAAAATGCATTGGATTCATTGACAAAAAAATTTTGATATGTTAGACTGCGTGCACTTAGTAAGTAAGAAATTTTTTGAATATTAAATATAGTTTTTCGGCAAAGGAAGTTCCTGATTTTTTAAAAACATTTTTTTCTGTTTGTTTTACTTCCCGCCGAATGAAGCAGGGGCGGAGTTGATCACCGCCCTTGTTTCGTCTTACAAGGAGGTTTATTTTTTTATGAAATCTGCGAAAGAAATTTTAAAATTCGTCCAAGCCTCTTTGAATTTGTTTAAAGCTGTACCCAATCTTGAAAATGAAAAATTTCCGGAGTACACTTTGGACAATGAAAAAAATCTTGAATACGGCTTTTTTGTTACAGAAAACGCCTTCAAAGTTTGCCCGTGCGTTGCCGATGAAAAAATAATCGACTTCATTAAAGCGCAGTTCGGTTACAATCTTTTTGAACTGAATCAAGGTTTTTATAAATCTTTCAAAACCGTTACTACACTTACGCCGCAACAAATTTTGGCAAATCAACTCCTGCATTACTTTTCAACTTACGGGCTGGAAAGTCTCGGACTCTATGATAAAAGTTTGGTTTATGTTCCAAGTGACGCGCTGGAACTTCCCAAAAAAATCAAGCCGATAAAAATTACCGTAATTGACGCAATAGACAAAGCCGAAATTGAAGAGCGCGCAAATAAGCTGATTATGTCAGGCGTGGCACTTTCCAAGGAAACACTGCAAGACCTTATGACAGTTGTACAATTCCTTGACATTGATTTAAATATTGACGAAGTACCGAACAAAGAATTTGCAATTCGCCTTTGCGCAATGTTAAATATTTTGCCCAAAAATCCCGCACAATTCCTGCGCTTTTTAATTTACGTCGGCACCGGCTCAACTTTGCTGATAAAAAGCAAGGAAGTCATCTACAAATTAAGAAAGTTTGAAAAAAAGCCTAAACTCGAAGAAGAAGAGGACGAGTTCCCAAGCGTTACGCTTACCGAAGAAGACGCGGCAAAATTGAAAGATTTTTTTGACATAAATATTAAGGTTAAAGGTAAGCCCGTGCGTGTATCAAAATACGACAGCTATTTTCAAAGATACATTCAGCGAAACGGGATTGACAAATTGGCAAGAATTTTTCACAGATTTAAGCCGCTCTGGTTGTCTTTCAAGATACATTCAGATTATCTGCGCTCCACTATAAACAAAATGCGCAAGTTGGCTGATAAATATCATAAACCGTCCGCGCCAAAATTTTTGGAACGTGTAACTTCAGCTGAAGATGTCAACCTTGAAATTCTCAACGCGGAACTTTCCAACATTACAACCTACAGAAAAATTTCTCTCGCCAACGCGATACTTTACAGGCAAGCCGACCCCGAAAGTATTGTTTACAGTATCCGCAACGGCAAGGCGTTTGCCGATAAATTCCGCGGCAAAGGTTTTAAATTCGATATTCAAAAAGTCTTTGACGCAATTATAAAATCCATTGCCGAAGATATGCAACCGAATGTTCAAGGCAAAAAAATTTATATCCCCGCAAATTTTACCTACGCCGTGCCTGTAAGCGAAAAAAAATTTATTGGAAATATCCCTTACGGCTCGTTTTACACTTTTACAGAAAAATCTTGCGTTGTCGGCGTGCATTGGTTTAATATCGTCGAAAACGGCAGAGAATGGCGCGTAGATTTAGATTTACATTTAAATTCTAAAAAAACCAACGTAGGCTGGAACAATAGTTTTCGCGGGAAAAATTATATTAACATCAAAGAAGAAAAAATAATTTTTTCCGGCGATATGACGAACGCGCCAATTGACGGCGGCGGCGCAACCGAGGCTTTCTTTATCGGCGAATCTTTTACTGATGAATTTTTAATGGTTAATCTGAATAATTACAATATGAGCGGTCATTCTGTATCGTTCAAATTGGTACTTGCAAATGTCGAACAAGAAAGTATTGACAGACAATATTTAATCGACGCTCACGAAATTGCTTTTTGCGTACCAAATGAAATTTCTTCCGGCGAAATGTTTTTGGGCTTTTTGGCGACAAATGAACTCGGCGAGAAAAAATTTTATTTCTTTGAAAGGGATATGGGAAAAAGAATTGTTGCCCGCACTACCAACGTAACAAACAGAATTAATTCGGCAATGCAAACTTCAGTTGAATCCTTCCTCAGCTTGAATGAAGTTTTGGTAAAAGCCGGCGCAATTTTGGAAGATGTTACCGCCGAAGACTGCGATATAAACCTTGACCCGGCAGAAGTTACCAAAGATATTTTGATTGGCTTGCTTGCTCAATAAAAAAAAATGAGCCGTTGCGAAAGTGCAGCGGCTTTTTTTATTTGCAAGTTTTTTAGATTTTTATTTTAATTAACAAGTCGGCATTTCTTTCTTTAGAAGAAAGAAACGCCTAGCAAAGAAAGAATCTCTACCCGCCGTACTGCCATCACGGCAGTAACCGGCGGTGCCGCCCGTCCTTGGGCGGCAGGACTTGTTTTTTCATAAAAAAAATCAGCCCGTCGGAGTAAATGCTCTTACTCATCGCATTTACAGGCGGGCTTTTTTAGTTTGCAGTGAAAAATTATTTTATCGGTTTAACGCGTTCCTTGAAAATTTTGTA
Organism: Selenomonadaceae bacterium; assembly: GCA_017455645.1. Classification (GTDB taxonomy): domain Bacteria; phylum Bacillota; class Negativicutes; order Selenomonadales; family Selenomonadaceae; genus Quinella. The sequence goes on from JAFSZS010000083.1 coordinate 10,715, forward strand.
AGTCCAGCCTTGATAAATTAAAACTACCGGCACAAGTACAACCGCGGCGATTGTCATAATTGTTAAGGTGTAGGGCGTTGACGCCGCGTTATAAATTGTCAAGCTCCAGTCGGGATTCAAACTGGAAACCATCAAACGCGGGAATAACGCTATAAAAAGTGCAACCGTGGTAATTGCGATTGTTACTGAAGTTGTAACGAACGCCGCCATTGCCGCCCCTTCTTTGACGAATGACCAACCCGCAGAAAGTATTCCCATTGCCGCCGCAAAAATTATCACGCCGCTTGCCTTCGTCATTACGTCTGTATCGAAGATTGACAAAATTACAAAGGCAAGGTAAGCCGTCCAAGATACAATCCCCCAAAAACGCGCCTTTCTTTTCAAGTCTAACAAAAGTCTTTCGTCGGCAAGTTTGATACTTAAAAAATTTGCGCCGTGAAACATAAATAAAGTTACAAAAAATATTCCGGTTACGATTGTGTAAGGGCTCAGCAAGTCGAAAAAATTTCCCGTGTAATGCATTTGCGCATTAAGCGGCAAGCCTTTTAACAAGTTCGCCATTGCCACGCCCCAAAGTAAAGCCGGTAAAAAACTTCCGAAAATTATTGCGCCGTCCCAAAAATTTCTCCAGTCTGCACTGTCAATTTTGCCGCGCAGTTCAAACGCCACGCCCCGCATTATCAGCGCAAATAACATTAAAAATAAAGCAATGTAAAAAGTGCTGAACATTGACGCGTAAAAGTGCGGAAAAGCCGCAAAACTCGCGCCGCCCGCCGTTATCATCCAAACTTCATTGGCATCCCAAACAGGACCAATCGCCTTGATAAATTGCGTGCGCTCATTTTGACTGCGCCCAAACATTAACATTCCAACGCCGTAATCAAAGCCTTCCAAAATAAAAAATCCCGTGAAGAGTACCGCAATTAAAATAAACCAAATTAAATTTAAATCCATTTCAATCAGCCTCCCCGGTAATTTTTGTTCGGTTGATAAATTTTACAGCCGCAAATACCGCCAATATCGCCAAAAATAAATATATTGCAGTAAAGCCTATCAAAGTTGCCCAAACGTCCCAACTTGTCAAATTTGGACTTACGGCGGCTGAAGTTTTTTGCAAGCCAACAACTATCCACGGTTGCCGCCCCGCCTCCATTATGTACCAGCCGACAGAATTTGCGATAAACGGCACGGGCAAAAGTACCGGCAAAAATTTTAAGTAACAGGAAAAATTTCTGATTCTGTCACGAAAGAAAAACGCAAGCACGCCCATTACAAAAACTACCAACAACATAAAGCCGCCCGCGCCTACCATAATTCTGAAACTCCAAAACATTCCTTTCACGTCGGGAATATAATTACCCGGTCCGTACTTTTCCATTGCCTCGCGCTGTAAATCGTTAATCCCTTTAATTTCGCCGCTGAAGGAATTGTACACCATAAAAGTAAAAAGTTTCGGTATTAAAATTTCAAAATCGTTGCGCCCCGCGTCTTGGTTAATGTCAGCAACAACCGCAAAAGGCGCGGGGTTTTCAGTTTCCCATAAAGCCTCAAACGCCGCAATTTTCATAGGGTTGCCGGTGTTCAAATATTGCGCGTGCAAGTGTCCGGTTCCCATGACGCCCATAACGCCCAAAAATGTAAAAAGTACTGCGCGGCGTAAAGTGCGGATAAACATTTCACGGGAAATTTCATCAGTTGCAATTTTCCACGCGCTTACAATTATTACCAAAAAGCCGCCGGTTGTTATCCCTGCAAAAAATGCGTGCGAATATTCGCCGAGCACATAGCGATTAGTAATTAATTCAAAAATGCTTGTCATAACTGCGCGACCGTCTTCAATTTCGTAGCCTACCGGGTGTTGCATAAAACCGTTGGCAACCAGAATCCAAAACGCCGATAAATTACTTCCGCAGGCAACAATCCAAATGCAAGCGCAGTGCAACTTTTCGCTGATTTTATCCCAGCCGAAAATCCAAATTCCAATGAAAGTCGACTCAAGAAAAAAAGCCGTCAATGCTTCAAGTGCAAGCGGCGCGCCGAAAATATCGCCCATAAATCTTGCATATTCCGACCAATTCATACCAAAATGAAATTCTTGTACAATTCCTGTTACAACGCCCATTGAAAAATTAATCAAAAAAATTGTGCCGAAAAACTTCACGAGCTTTTTTAATTTCAGTCTTTCGTCGTAACTGCTGCCGTTAATGTACCACGTTTCCAGCAACGCCACGAAAATTGACAAGCCCAAAGTTACCGGCACAAAAAGAAAATGATAAACTGTTGTAATTGCGAATTGTAACCTTGATAAAATAAGTGCGTCCATAGAAAAATCTCCCTTCGGTCGATTTTTAGGGAATAGTGGGTAGGGAATAGGGAAATTAAAACGGAGTTTCAGGTAAGAGCGGAAAAAATTTTGGCGCAGTCTATTTGCCGCCCTTCCAAAAGGTTAAGCGGCGCAAAGAATCCTGTTAAAACACACAGCTTAAGGAATTGTACTTTAGAATTTTAGAATTTGCGCTTGAAGAATTTTTGAATTGTCGATTGTCGAATTGTAGACTTGGCGATAACTTAACGTGGTAGGTTTTAGATTTTGCACATCTAAAAAGATTTTGCATTCACGTTTCAAAAGAAACAAATTTTGCAGCCTCGCAGTTCATCTGCAACTGAACCGACTTTACCAAAAAAATTTCTGCCCTTACTTGAAACTCCGTCTTCAGATTATACACTAAAAATTATTTTGTTGCATTAAATTCTTCCAAAATTTCGGTTGCGCTTGCGTGCGGGTCAAAAGGCAAAATATATTCAACTTGAGTATTAATCAACGCGGCGTCAATTTCTGCAGAAATTTTATCAGCCTCAATCTGCAAATTTTTCACAATTTCCCTAACTTTGTTTCTGTCAAAGTCAATCGTCGTTACAACTTCGACATCGTAGCGAAAATCAGTTTGGTTGCCGTCCTTGTTGAAAACGTAGCCTGTACCGGCATTTTTGCGCAAAAGATTTTTACTTTTGAGTTGCCTAAGTTCGCGCAGGACTCCCGCCGCGTTGTGGCGTTTTTTGTTTACGTCAACCGCTGTATCAATATCGAAAGTCATTTTAGATTTTGCCGCGTGAATCGCCTTTGCAAGTTTTTCGCGCTCGTCAATCAGTACCAACAGAAAATCTATAACTTTGTTTGTATCGTAAATTTTCAAGTCATAATTTGTAACGTCCAAAGTTTCGTCAATCTGCGCGTCAGCCGCCTTACTGCGAAAATGTTTTTCTATGACGCGGGTTACATTTCTTTCAATTCCAAGATAACCGGTGAAAGTGTTGAAAAGTTCTTCAATTTTGTTTTGCGCCTGAAAAGCTTCTTTCAAGTTCATAAAAAATTCCTCCTAGCTTTTTTTTAGGGCTTCTACAGCGCGTGAGAGCCTCTCTAACGCACGTTCACGCCCCAACAGGTATAAAATCTCTACCACGCCGCCGGGGGTTATTTTCTGCCCCGACAGAGCGATTCTCAAAGGCCACATAATCGTACCGGTTTTCATTCCTGAATTTTCGGTGTACGCAGAAATTTTTTCATTCAAATTTTCAAAATTCCAATCTTCGACAGTTTCAAGAATTTTTATTGCCGGCTCGATTATTTCTACAGATTTTTCAACGGTAAATTTGTTTCGCTTGTTAATGAAAAGTTCGGCGTCGAAGGGCGGCATTTCCATTAAAAATTTAATCATTGCCGGAATTTCGCTAAGTTTGGCAACGCGGGTTTTCAACAAACTTGAAAGGTAAACTTTTTTTGCAGAAAGATTTTCATCAAGCGCGCCGAAAAATTTATCAGCCGCCGCGGCAAATTCTTCATCTGTCATAGCCTTAAAATATTCGCCGCTCATCCAGTCAAGTTTGTTGTAGTCGAAAACCGCGGGCGATTTACTCAAGCCGTCCAAATTAAATTTTTCAATCAATTCAGCCATAGAAAAAATTTCTTGATTGGTTTTCGGGTTCCAGCCCAAAAGCGCAACATAATTTGTAATGACTTCCGGCAAATATCCCATTTCAACCAAGTCATTAAAACTGGTCGCGCCGTGCCGCTTGCTAAGTTTTGAAATTGTGCCGTCTTCAGCTTTGCCCATAACCGGCGCAAGGTGTATGAAAGTTGGAAGTTCCCAGCCGAAAAATTCATACAGCAAAACGTGTTTAGGCGTCGAAGTGATAAATTCAGTGCCGCGGATTATGTGCGAAATTTCCATTAAGTGGTCGTCAATGACGTTTGCGAAATTGTAAGTTGGCATTCCGTCGCTTTTCAACAAAACTTGATCTTCAAGCTCGGAATTTGCGATTGTAATATTTCCGTGCAAAACGTCAAAAAAAGTTGTTTCACCGGTAAGCGGCATTTTTTGGCGAATTACATAAGGTTTACCCTGCGCGAGGTTTTCTTTAATTTCGGCATCAGATAAATCCCGGCAACGGCGATTGTAGCCGCCAAATTTTTTATCTTCGTTATCGCAGTCTTCGTGATTGACACAAAAACAGCGGTAAGCATAGCCTTTTTCAACCAATTCTTCAGCGTACTTTTTATAAATTTCCATACGCTCACTTTGAACATAAGGACCGAAATTGCCGCCGTTATGTGGACCTTCGTCTGGGATAATTTTAGCCGCCGCCAAAGTTTTTTCGATAAACTCAACTGCATCTGCAACATAGCGGGCGCGGTCTGTATCTTCAATTCTCAAAATAAAATCGCCGTGTTGAGACTTTGCAAAAAGATAAGCGTATAAAGCCGTGCGCAAATTTCCAATGTGCATGTAACCTGTCGG
>JAFSZS010000084.1 GCA_017455645.1 Selenomonadaceae bacterium
ATCAAAGATGGAACGCCGTATGAAGGGAAACTTTCACGTACGGTGTGGAGCGGGGGAAAAGGTGGAGCTAACCTCAAAGCCTTACCTATCGCTATAAAAAAACTGCTGAAATTATCCCGCTATGTCATCCCTTGCCAATTACTCACTGCGAAATTAATTTTGAAATGTTGCAGGAAGAATCAGCAGTTAAAGTTTTGGCGACGGTTAAAGTTGACGGGAAAACCGGCGTAGAAATGGAAGCACTTCACGCGGTAAGCGCGGCTCTTTTGACGATTTACGATATGTGCAAAGCTGTTGATAAAAAAATGGAAATCACAGATATTCACCTTGAAAGTAAAAGTGGCGGCAAAAGCTCATTTCAGATAGAATAGAAAATATTTTTCACAGATTAACCGCGCGGCTTGCCGCATTCCGCACAAAAACGCCTGCCCTTGTTGACAGTGCCGCAAGCAGAACAAGTCCAAACATTAGGATCATTTGCCTCTGCTGAAGGTTTAGGCGCGCCGCAGTCCGAGCAGAATTTACCTTTGTTGACAGTGCCGCATTTTAAGCAAGTCCATTCATTGGCGGCTGAAGGTTTCGGCTTACCGCACTCGGCGCAGAATTTACCGGTATTGCCTTCGTGCCCGCAATTTTCACATTTCCAGCCGTCATTTTTCGGTTTATGTTGAGGTTGTCCGCAATTCGCGCAGAATTTGCCGTTATTGCCTTCGTGTCCGCAATGTTCACATTTCCAGCCGGAAGGTTGAGGAGGCGGCGTTTGCTGTTGTTGTTGAACTTGTTGCTGCTGTTGCATTTGTTGTTGTTGAGAAAGTGCGAAAAGGTTATTTGCATTTAAGCCGCCCGCGTTTTGCGCCATATTCATACCCATAAAACCAATAGCCGCGCCCGCAGTATTGCCCGCCGCAGTTTGCATAGCCGCCGCTTGTGCGTTTGTCAAGTGCGCCGCCGCCATTGCGGGATTTCTAAGCGCACCCGTGCGTTGCATTTCCTTAATCATTGCAACGTCGTCTTCATTTGCGCTGACATTTGAAACGCCGAAAGATACAATTTGCATTCCGCGCAATTCGCCCCATTTTTTACTCAAAACTTCGTTAAGGGCGTCTGCAATTTCGGTTGTATGTGCAGGTAACGAACTATAGCGAATACCCATTTCAGAAATTTTTGCAAAGGCGGGTTGCAACGCTGTCATCAATTCAGATTTAAGTTGCCTGTCAATTTCGTCACGGCTGAAAGTATCTTTGACATTGCCGCAAACATTGGTGTAAAAAAGAATTGGATTAACAATTTTGTAACTGTAGGAGCCGAAACATTTTATTGAAATATCAACGTCAAGACCAATATTATTATCGACAACGCGGAACGGAATAGGGTTAGGCGTGCCGTATTTGTTGCCTGTAATTTCTTTTGTGTTAAAATAGTAAACGCGCTGATCTTTGCCGGTATCGCCGCCGAATGTGAAACGGTGTCCGATTTGATAAAAAATTTCTTGAATGTTGACAGCCAAATTTCCGCCGGTGAAAAGTGAAGGCTCGGTGCCGCGGTCGTATTTGTATTCGCCCGGCTCTGCAACCAAGTCTACAACTTTACCGTTTTCAACAACCATCATACATTG
>JAFSZS010000085.1 GCA_017455645.1 Selenomonadaceae bacterium
CAACGGCTCGCTTGCAATTACCGATATAGTCAAAGGTACTTCCGCGCACATATCGAACGGCAGCGGCGGTCTTTATGAATTAAATTACAACGGCAGCAACTACGATTTAATGAATGATGCAGGGCTTGTTTCAGATTTAGGTTATGACAGCGGCGTTGGAATAAATAATACTTCAATCACTGAACCGACGGGCGACGCTACAGCCAATGAAAATTCAGGCGGCGGCAGTTCCTCCAGTTCAAGTTCGTATAAATCGGGTAATCCTTTGGTTATTCATATTGGATCGAACGCCGGGCAAACTTTAAGCTTTTATTTGAACGATATGCATACAAATTCTTTGAAGGGCAAAGTTCCAAATGAAACTGACGCCGAATATTTGGCTGAATTGCAATTTGATATGGATAAATATAATGCTTACGCCGAACTTTTGGGCAAGGTTCAAACTTTGACGCTGGACGATATAAATTTGAGGACGCGGGAAAATGCAAATATCGCAATTCGCCTTGTAGACAGTGCGCTTGATTATGCACTTGGCGAGGCAACGAATATTGGCGCGTACCTGCAACGTCTTGAATACACTGAAGAAAATATCACAACGGCTACCGAAAATACGCAAGCCGCCGAGTCCACCATTCGTGATGCAGATATGGCACGGGAAATGTCAAATTATGCAAAGGCAAATGTACTTTCGCAAGCCGCGCAGGCTGTACTTTCACAGGCGAATCAAGACAGCGGCAGGGTTTTAGGTTTACTTCAGTAAAAATTTCTATTCCCTATTCCCTACTCCCTATTCCCTAATAAGGCGGTTAAAGCCGCTCTTTTTTTGTTGTATAATTTGAAAAAAGTTTGAGGAGGAATTTTTTTGACAGATGAAAAATTTATGGCGGAGGCGTTGCGAATTGCGAAAAACGCTGAAGGGCGCGTTTCACCAAATCCAATGGTCGGCGCGGTTATCGTAAAAGACGGCAGGATAATTGCTGAAGGCTGGCACAGAAAAGCCGGCACGCCGCACGCCGAAATACACGCGCTGAATATGGCGGGCTCCCTTGCCAAAGATTCTACAATGTACGTAACTTTGGAGCCGTGCAGTCATTTTGGCAGAACGCCGCCCTGCGCGAATAAAATTGTTGACGCGGGAATAAAAAAAGTTGTCGTTGCAATGAAAGACCCTAACCCGCTTGTTGCCGGGCGCGGGATTGAAATTTTACGCGCCGCCGGTATCGAAGTCGAAGTTGGAATTTTGGAAAGTGAAGCGCGCAGATTGAATGAAGTTTTTCTAAAATATATCACAAAAAAAATCCCGTTCGTAACGGCGAAATTTGCTTGCAGTTTGGACGGGAAAATTTCAACTGTTACCGATGAGAGTCAATGGATTTCCTGCGAAGAGTCAAGAAATTTTGTACACCATCTGCGCGATATTAACGACGGTATTATGGTAGGTATCGGTACAGTTTTGGCAGATAATCCAAGTTTGACTACAAGAATTGACAACGGCAAAAATCCCGTGCGAATTGTGGTTGACAGTATGGCAAGGACGCCGCTTGATTCTAAATTTCTCAATGACGGCGCGGCTAAAAATATTATCGCCGTAACTTCCAACGCTCCCGCTGAAAAAATTTCCGCACTTCAAAATTTGGGCGCAGAAATTATAATTGCCGGCGAAAATCAAGTTGATTTAAAAATTTTAATGCAGGAACTTGCAAGCCGTGAAATTACTTCGGTACTTTTGGAGGGCGGCGGCACTTTAAATTTTTCAATGTTTCGCGCAGGTTTAATAGACAAAGTTTTTGCCTTCGTTGCGCCAAAAATAATCGGCGGGAAAAATTCTTTAACGCCGGTTGAGGGCGGCGGCTTTGAAAAACTTGCAGACGCGGCAGAATTGGAAAATTTAACCGCTGAAAAAATCGGCAGTGATATTTTAATTTGCGGTTATGTGAAAAATTTTGAAAACGGCTTGTAACGCGTTTAAAAGGCTGTAGACGCGCTTTTTATTTTTTTAGGTATAATTTATCAAAAAACATCTGCAAGGCGGCTTGTCGTCAATGTCAGGCGTATTTACGGCGGTGTTTGAAGTGCTCGGAGAAAAATTTGAAAACGGCGTGTAAAGCGTTTAAACGGCTGTAGACGCGCCTTTTATTTTTCTAGGTATAATTTATCAAAAAACATCTGCAAGGCGGCTTCTCGTCAATGTCAGGCGTATTTACGGCGGTGTTTGAAGTGCTCGGAGTGAATTTATTTTGAGTAAAAATTTTAAAGTTGCAAACTTCGCAAACTTTGATATAATTTTCTGAAAAAGTTTTACAGGGAGTTTGAAAAATGGCAACCATTGACAGATTTAAGGAACCACTCGAAAAAGGCGGAATTGCGATTGACGGCAGATTAATACCGCTAACCGCACAAATGAAATATGATTATATGGCGGCAGTTCATACAATGGAACAACTTTTAAATTTGGCGGCGGCGATTGAAAAAAATAACAAAAAGCGCGCAGATTTACGAACAAAACTTTCAAACAGTTGTAAAATGTCGCTGAAAAAAATTGTAGACACTGAAGGAGCAATTTCCCTGCAACAAATTGAGGCGGCAATTCACGGCTTGCAGGAATGCCGAAAAGAACTTATCAACCTCGAAATTGCAGATAAAGAAACCGCCAAACTTTCAGAATTTATCAAAGATGGAATTTCTGCCGGCAGGTGATTTTTATGTTTAGAGAAATGCGCCGCGCCAAATGTGCTTTAAAAACTGAAACCGCTGAAAAAATCCTGCGCGAGGGAATTTTTGGAGTATTGGCACTTAGCGGCGATGACGGTTACAATTACGCAGTACCGATTAATTACGCCTTCGAAGATAACAAAATTTATTTTCACAGCGCACTTTCAGGACACAAAATCGACGCCGTAAAAAATAACGAAAAAGTTTCATTCTGCGTTGTCGGGCGTCATGAAGTTGTTGCTGAAGAATTTACAAGTTATTTCACAAGCGTTATTGCGTTCGGCAGAATCCGAATCACTGAAGACGCCGCCGAAAAAACACGCGCCCTTGAACTTTTGGCAGATAAATATTCGCCCAATGTTGAAAAAAATCTGCGCGACAAAGAAATTTCAAGAATCAACGCAGTTAAAATTTTAATTCTGGAAATTGAACACTTGAGCGGAAAAGCCGCACGCGAACTTGTCCGTAACGGCGAAATTTCCTAAAAAAATTGGACAGCCTCGGCAGCTGTCCTTTTTACTTTTGGCAGATAAATATTCTCCCAAAAATCAACGCGGTTAAAATTTTAATTCTGGAAATTGAACATTTGAGCGGAAAAGCCGCACGCGAACTTGTCCGTAACGGCGAAATTTCCTAAAAAAATTGGACAGCCTCGGCAGCTGTCCTTTTTTATTTTATTCTGCAGGGCGAATTGAAACATCACCCGCGTAAACAATTTTTCGCCCACAATCTGTATCAACAATCAACGCGCCTTCCGCGTCAATGTCAACCGCCGTACCTGTAAAAATATCGCCGCTCTCTGCCGAAAGTACCGTAACTTTTGCGCCAAGCGTGATATTATATTTTTTCCAGATTTTAAAAACTTTGTCAAAATCGTTGGCAATGTACAGCCTGTCAAATTCTTCAAGAATCGCCCTGAAAATTTCTACGCGGCTTAAATTTTCGCCGGCAATTTCTGAAAGAGACGCCGCAACTTCCCGAATATCGACAGGAAATTCTTCACGCCGCACATTTACATTTATTCCAATTCCGACAACAATATAATTGACGTGCCCAATTTCCGCGCTCATTTCGGTTAAAATCCCAACAAGTTTTCGCCCGTCGTACAAAATATCGTTTGGCCATTTAATACCCGCGTGCAAATTGAATTTTTCCAACGCCTGCACAACCGCAACCGCCGCCAACAAAGTAAATTTCGGCGCGTCTTTCGGCGTACAATGCGGGCGCAAAATTATTGAAAACCACAAGCCTTTTTCTTTTGGCGAAAAAAAATGCCTTTCAAGCCGCCCCTTGCCGCCGGTCTGTTCCTCTGCAACAACAATAGTACCTTCAGCCGCGCCAAAGTACGCCAGCCTTTTTGCAAGATCGTTTGTCGAGTCAATGGAATTTTTATAGATAATGTGAGAATCCGCGGCGATAATTTCAGTTTTCAATCCGTACTCAACAATTTCCGGTAAAAGTAAATCGGGCGTTTCGTCAAGTTTGTAGCCGAGCCTTTCACTGCTTGTAATTTTGTAGCCGCGTTTTCTTAAATTTTGAATGTGTTTCCAAATTGCCGTGCGTGAAACTTTCAATTTGTCGGCGATACTTTCGCCTGATACAAATTTTTCTCCCGCGTTCCTCAACATTTCCAAAATTTTTTTCTTCATTGTCAAAATACAGCCTCAATCGTGCCGATAATTTCGCCGCGGTGATTTTTCAAGACAGGTGGGAATTTTTCCTCAAGAGCCGCCGCTTCATCTTTCGTCAACAAATCCAACTTTTTCAAAACTGCGATAACCATTGGATTAATTGCCGAGTAACTGCCGTCTTCAATTTTAAAAGCAATTCCCAAATCTTCATCTTTGACTGCAAGGCAATAAACCGCGTCCGCGCCGATTTTCGCAATGATTCTGCCGCCGGTAACTTCAGAAACTGCCAAATCAATTCTGCCGGTGCCGGAAATAACTTGGGGGTATTTGCTCATTGCGTCACGAATTTTTGTTGCCGAAATTTCGTATTCGCCCCAATCGCCTCGCGCAGGAGTAGAAAGTCTTGCATAAGCCAACGCCATATTGTACAGCGGCAAATAGAAAACCGGTACGCCGCAGCCGTCAATTCCAATTTCCAATTTATCTTCGGGGACTTTCGCCGCCATTGCAACGTGTTTGAAAATTAATTTCTGCGCCGCGTGTTCAGGCTTTGTGTAACCTTCAAAAGGAATTCCCAACATCATTGCAAGGGCGATAATCTGCGAATGTTTGCCGGAGCAGGGATTGTGCACGGGTAAAACTTTTTCGCCCTTTGCAACCAAATTTTTGTAAGCCTTGCCGCTCATTGGGCGCACAACGCCGCAATCTAAAACTGATTCATCAAGCCCCAATTTTTTTAAAATCGTGCGTACCAGTGCAACGTGGTTTTCTTCGCCGCTGTGACTGGAAACAAGCAACGCCAATTCTTCATCAGTGATATTATATTTTTCCAAGCCGCCGTTTTTGACGAAAGGCAACGCTTGAAAGGGCTTAGCCGCGCTGCGCCAAAACATCGGCAAATTTGCATTTCCTACTGAAGAAACAATTTCTCCCGCGCAATTTACCGCGGCAACGTCCCCGCGATGAATATTTTCAACGTGCCCTGCGCGAGTGTAATGTAAAACAATTTCGCTCATAAAATTTCAGCTCCTAAAATTTATTCTATAATAATTTTTAAAATTTCTGTCTTCACAATCGTATTTTAACATTTATTTTTTGTGCGTCAAATCGAGAAAAAATGCCGAATTGATTATTAATGGGCTAAAAAAATAGCGGCTTAACCGCTTTTTTAGGGATACAGGGAAAAAGGGAACTAGGGAAACTCTTTTATCCCTATATCCCTATATCCCTATCCCCCTATTTCCCTAATTCTTGCAACAAAGTCAATTAATTTTCGTAACGCTCGCGCAGGATTTTTTTATTGTCGACTGCAGATTTAACGCCGCAATTCGGCTCGTGGCTGTGACTGCAACCATTTAAAAATTTACATTCGCCGGAAAATTTTTCAAACTCCTTGAAGCAGTACTTCAGATTTTCGGCGGTAATTCCCGCGTCAATTAAATCAACCGCGCTGAAGCCGGGCGTATCAACCAAAAAACCTGCGCGAAAATTTATCAATTCAGAAACGCGCGTAGTATGTTTGCCGCGCAAAATTTTTTCGCTGACAGTTCCGACTTTCAATTTTAAATTTGAATCAATTTTATTAAGCAGTGAAGATTTACCGACGCCGCTTGCGCCCGCAAAAACTGTAACGCCGCTTGAAATAATTTCTTTGAGTTCGTCGACGCCCGCGCCCGTAACAGTTGAAGTACGAATAACTTTGTACAAATTTTCGTATTCTGCCAAAAAATTTTTGTCTTCGATTAAATCAATTTTGTTGACGCAAATAACAATTTCGGCAAGTTTTGAAATTTCGGCGATTGAAATAAATCTGTCCAATAAAAGCGGGTGTAAATCAGGCTGCGCGGCGGCAAATGTCAAAATAACCCTGTCAACATTCGCAACAATCGGGCGGCTTAATAAAGATTTACGCGGCAAAATTTTTTCAATGACGCCGGATTTGTCTTTCAGCTTGGAAATTTCTACAAAGTCTCCTACACAAACTGCACTGCCAACTTTTTTATCACGCTGTAAAAGCCCGCGCAATTTGCAGGGAATTAACTCATTTTCAACTTTCACAAAGAAAAAACTGTTGTAAAATTTTATGACGCGCCCTGTCATTGACTTTTGGCTCCGTCGTTTTCGCGTGAAGGCACATTCATTTCAAAGGGGTTATCGACAACCTTTTTTTCAGGCAGATATTCGCCCGCCAATTCGTATTCAATTTCCTTTTGAACGGCAACAATTAAATCAACGCTTGTACCAATTTCAACGTAGGACGCCGCCGCGGGATTTTGGCTGATGATTGTATTAGCCGCCTGCAAACTTTCTTGATAAGAAATATTGCCGACTTTCAAGCCGCTGTTTTCTACGCTGAATTTTGCCATTTCCAAACTTGCACTTTGAACATTTGGTACATAAATTTTTTCAACAGTTTTGACGGGTTGCGGCAAAGTTTTAACAGGCGCGGCAGCTACGGCAACTCTTTTTTGTCCGCGCGAAACTACCAAGTCAACAACTTGTCCGCGGTTAATTTTGGTTTTAAAGGCGGGGTCTTGCGAAACAATTGTACCGGGTTCATAATCAGAATCTTTTTCATAGATTGAGCCGAGTTGCAAGCCCATTTTCTGAATACGTTCAGTTGCGGCAGATTTTGACAAGCCCACCAAGTCCGGCATATCGATAGTTTCGCCGCCTTTGCTTACGTAAATTGTAACAAGCCTTTCAAGTTTGACATTTTTACCGGCGTCGGGTTCTTGCCGCACAACTTCGCCCGCGGGAACTTTTGAATCATAAATTTCGGCAACATTTACGCGCAGTCTTCCATCTTCCAAAATTTGCCGCGCCAAGGCTAACTGTTTGCCTTTTACTGAAGGTACTGAAATTTCTTCAGCTTGCCACGGGTTACCAAACGCCATTAAAATTCCCGTGCCAATCCCCATTACCAAAAAAATATAAGTCCAAAAATAAAAATTTTCGATTGAATAAAAAATTTGCGTTTAGGTTTTTTGACTGAAGAATTTGCAGCATTTTGGCGAATGTTCCTGCGCGGCGGTAAAGTATCAGTTTTGACGCGCGGTAAAATTTGCGTGGCGTCGGGGTCGTTCATCTGCGCGACGCTCAAATTTGCCTCGACGTTTGAAAGTGCTTGAATCATATCAAAACTGGACGGGCGCAAGTCGGGATTTTTATTCATTGCGCGCAAAACTATAGCCTCAAGCATTGGCGGAATTTGCGGATTAAATTGACTCGGCGGCGCGGGGTCTTCCTCAATGTGTTTCATCGCAATTACAACGGGATTTTCGCCGGTGAAAGGCAGTTTATTTGTCAGCATTTCGTACATAACAATACCGAGCGAATACACGTCAGATTTTGGCGTAATTGCGCCGCCCTGCGCTTGTTCCGGTGAAAAATAATGTACCGAGCCTATAACATTTCCGCTGTAAGTCATGGTTGATTCTGTAATTGCGCGGGCAATTCCAAAGTCGGCGATTTTTGCAAAGCCGTCGGGCGTCATTAAAATATTGTGCGGCTTAATATCGCAGTGTACAAGATTATGTGCGTGCGCGTGCGCCAAGCCGTTTGCAATATCTTTGGCAATTTTCGTGGCGGTTAAAATATCCAGTGCGCCTTCCTGCCGGATTTTATCTTTCAGCGAATTTCCCTGTACATATTCCATAACAATATAATGATCGCAGTTGTCAATTCCAACATCGTAAATACTTACAATATTTGGATGAGCAAGCCGCGCCGCCGCCTTTGCCTCGCTGTGAAATTTTTCTATAAATTCCACGTCCGACCGGTAAGCTTCGTGAAGAATTTTTACTGCAACGGGTCTGTCCAGTAAATTATCGTGCGCGCTGTAAACTTCAGCCATTCCGCCGCTGCCGATTTTATTTTCAAGCGCGTATCGCTCGCCCAAGACTCGTTTTAACATAAAATTTCCCCCTTTCCGCTGTTTGTACGCTACTTTCATAAACTATCAACCTCAATCACAATCACTGAAATATTATCCAGCCCGCCGTTATCAAGCGCGGCTTGTACCAATTTTTCTGCGGGATTTTCACTTGTCAAAAGAATTTCGGCAATTTTTTTATCTTCAACCATATTGGTTAAGCCGTCGGTACAAAGTAAAAAAATATCGCCGATTTCAACTGAAAAGCTCGCCGTATCGACTGAAACATTTTCAACCGCGCCGACTGCTTGCGTCAAAATATTTTTCATTGGATGAACGCGGGCGGCTTCGGCGGTAATTTCGCCCCGCCTTACCAAATTTTCAACGTAAGAATGATCTTGCGTCATTTGTTCAAGGATTTTATTTTTGAGGCGGTAAAGTCTGCTGTCTCCAACGTGCGCGTAGTAAGCTCGGCGATTGTAAATGTGCAAAATTGTGGCGGTTGTACCCATTCCGCGGTAATTTGGGTTATTGCGCGCCTCGCGCAGAATTGCCGCGTTGGATTTCAAAATTGCTTTTTTTAAAATATCTTCGCTCCACGGCTCCGGAACTGCCGACAGGAAATTTTTTGTTATGTCAATTAACATTTGGCTTGCAACTTCGCCCGCCGCTTGCCCGCCCATCCCGTCCGCTACTGCAAATGTTTCAGGCTCAATAAATATCAGCGCGTCTTCGTTATTTTTTCTGACTTTTCCAACGTGCGTTGTTTGATACACTTTGGACATTTATTTTGCTCCTTTCATATTTAGATATTTTTTATTTTTATAAATATACTTTTCTTTTTCCAAAGCAAAAAAGGAGCAACGCTCCTACTCGTCGCCTTGCAACCAAAAGAAAG
>JAFSZS010000086.1 GCA_017455645.1 Selenomonadaceae bacterium
TACCGATAACAGCAAATTTTAGAGAGGGCTTAAGCGTGTCTGATTACTTTATATCAAGTCACGGGGCGCGGAAAGGGTTAACAGATACCGCACTTCGCACCGCGGACAGCGGCTATTTGACACGGCGCTTGGTCGACGTTGCCCAAGATGTCATTGTTCGTGAAGAGGATTGCGATGAAACGAAGGTGAATTTGGATTTGGAGCGGGCACTTTTGGCAGAAGATACCTTTGACGCTATTTCTATCTTGCATGATAAACTTTTGGATAGAGTTTTGGCTGAAGATATTTTTGATTCTGAACATAATTCTATAGTTATTTCCAAAGACAGCACTATTTCTGATTCTATTTTAGAGCACATTGGTCGCTTAGGTTTACCTTCTATTACTTTACGCGGGCGGACTTTAACTTCACCTAATTCTGCCAGTCATTCTTTAGTTAGGGAGACCATTTTTCTTGGGACCCGTTCTGAAGCTCTTCGTCAAGATTTACGCCATAAATTTATTCAGGAATATGTTGGCAAAGAATTGGCACAAAATGTATTGCATTTTTCTGCGGGGGCTTCTTTAACTCACGAAGATTTAGAGCAATTATTGGATAGCGATATTTCAGAAATTTATGTTCGCAATAACCATGTTCGCGGCATTGAAGTTTCCGCTATCAAGGAAGGCAACGGGATTATTGAATCTTTAGCCGATAGGATTGTTGGGCGGGTTTTGGCTGAAGATATTTTTGATTCTTCTGGTAAATTAATTGCCACTGTTAATTCGGAAATTGATAAAGCCTTAGCTCAAAAGATTTCCTCTATTCGTGAAAAAACTACCGGCAAAGTTAAAATTCGCTCTGTCTTAACTTGTAAGAGTCCTTTTGGCGTTTGTATCAAATGTTATGGCAGTGATTTAGCTAATCAAGCTCCTGTAGAAATTGGCGAAGCTGTTGGTATCATTGCTGCTCAAAGTATCGGCGAGCCCGGCACTCAATTAACTATGCGTACCTTCCATACCGGCGGCGTTGCCGGCGGCGATGACATTACACAAGGTTTACCACGTGTTGAAGAATTATTTGAAGCCAGGAAACCCAAACACAATGCCATAATCACTGAGGTGGAAGGCGAAGTCACTTTTGGGCGTAATGAAAAAAATGATTTACCTTTAATAACAGTTACACCTTCCCTTGGCACCGCCCGCGAATATACCATACCATTTGGCTCCCGTATCTGCGTCAAAGCCGGCGATTGGATAGAAGCCGGCACCCGCCTAACAGAAGGTAGCATCAACCCCCACGATATCCTGCGCGTCAACGGCCTTAACGCCACCCAACAATATCTAGTCTACGAAGTCCAAAAAGTCTACAAAAGTCAAGGCGTCGAAATAAACGATAAACATATCGAAGTCATGGTCCGCCAAATGCTCCATAAAATAAAAATCGAAGAGTCCGGCGATACCGAATTTCTGCCCGGCGAATTCGTCGATATAAACGTCTTCGAAGCCGCAAATACCAAAGTCATCGAAGTAAACGGCGAACCCGCCGTCGCTAAACCTATCCTCCTCGGTATAACAAAGGCGTCTTTGGCTACTGATTCTTTCCTTAGCGCGGCAAGCTTTCAGGAAACAACAAAAGTCCTCACCGACGCCGCAATTAAAGGAAAAATCGACCCGCTTATCGGTTTAAAAGAAAATGTTATCATCGGCAAACTTATTCCGGCCGGTACAGGTATGCCGCGTTATCGTGATTTACAGGTTGTCGATACAACTGTTGAAGAATAAAATTTTTCTGTAAAAATTTAAAAGCCGCTGCTTTTTTGGCAACGGCTATTTTTTTTATCCTGCGCGAAGAAATTTTTCATTAAAAATAAAAAAAGCCGCTGTACTTGCAACGGCTCATTTTTATAAATCAGGACGTAATTTTTTCGCTTCGCCCAAATACACGTGTATAACTTCTGAAGTTTTTTTGTCTAAGTCAGCCAAAATTAAAGCTCTGATACAGCGCGGCAAACTTCCTTCAATGAAAGTTTCTTGAGCGTCAAAAAGCGGCACAAGATTAAAACCCGGCAGTTGACGCAAGCCGGCAGTCGGAAAAGCCGCCGTTAAATCGTTCGTCGAAGTAAAAATAATTGCTCCAACATCATCAAGCGACATTCCATTTGCCGACAACATTTTTGTAATAAGTAACTGCGCCGCCTTCCAAATTTCATCTTTGGAATTATTTTCAACAGTTGCCGCGCCCCTGATTCCGCGTAACATTTAATTTGCCCCCCTGCTAATTTTATCAAGCAACAATTTTGTAACAGTATCAGCTGAACCAACTGCAATATCGTCCGGCACGCTTTGCCCCATTGTTAAAAATGACAGCGGCAAATTAATATTTCTCAAAAGATTAACCGCTGTACCGAAATTGCCGGTTTCATCAATTTTTGTAATAATTATTCGGTCGGGATTAACTGCAGAAAATTTGTTGACAATTTCCCGCGCGTCATTAAGTTTGAAAGAGGCACTAATTGCCAAATGCTTTTCAATGCGCGGATTGGTATTTAAAAATTCTTTCAGCTCCGCCATTTGCGCTTCACTGTATTGACTGCGTCCGGCTGTATCGATTAAAACCAATTCGTTATCCTTGTGACGTTCGAGCGCGTCCGCCAATTCTTGCGGTGAATAAACTATATCCAGCGGCAAATTTAAAATATCTGAATAAGTTTTGAGTTGTTCAACTGCGGAAATTCTGTAAGTATCAGCAGTAATTAACGCAGGGCGTATACCTTGCTCCAGTACAAATTTTGCGGCGATTTTGGCAAGCGTGGTAGTTTTGCCGACGCCCGTTGTACCGATTAACGCAACGATTCTGACTCCGTGTCGATTCAGGCGTATACCTTCAGAAAAATTGAAATGTTCATTGAAATAAGAAGACAGCGTCCACCTTGCCGCGCTCGATTGATAATCAACCGCCGTATCTGCCATTTCGGTTATAATTTCTTCGCTTACTTCCTGTTTCTTGAGGGCGTCGCGCAGGGATAAGCCGCCTTGATTTGAATTTTTGTTAAGAACTTCGGCAAGCATTTTTTTCATCTGCGCGAGTTCGTCTTCAAGTTGTTTGATTCTTGCCTGTTCGGGACTTTCGGAATTAGCCGGCAATGAAACTTCAGAAACTTTTGGCGGCGGCGGCGCGGGCGTTGGATTTTGCGCGGCTTGCATTTGTTGGAACTGCGCGAACATCATAGCTTGAAATTGCGCCATTTGTTCCGGCGTAAACATTACGGGCGGCGGCGTTTTTTCTTCGACAGGCGGCGGTATTTGCAAACTTTCAACTTTAGGCGGCGGCGCAACTTTTTTTTCTGCAGATTTTTTGGGCGGCGTGGAGGTAATTTGTTCCGGTGTAAATTTTTGAACAACCGGCGGCGTTTTGACAGGTGCGGGATTTTTAACGGGCGCGGGAGTTTTTTTGGCTTCTTCCTGCGAATTTAAAATTTCTGCGTCGGATTGTGATTCAATTTCGATAGGCGCAGTAACTTTTGCGCGCTTTAAAGCTTCCTGCAATTTTTGAATATCAGCCTCTGAAACTCTTTCTTCCTCTTCGAGGGGCTGATCTGTTTTTTCGGTTTTAGTTTTAGATTTGGGAGTTTCGGCGGCATTTTTTTTATATTTGGCAGCGGCAACATTTGCGGGTTGAGGCGCGGGCGTAATTTTGGGCTCGGTATTATCTTTTTTATCTTGATTGGGCGGGTCTTCAACTGCGGCGGTAATTTCCACAACTTCCCGCGTGCGCAGTCCCAATAAGCCACTTTCCTTATATTTTTTGCTGTGAAGAATAACCGCCTTTGATCCAAGTTCAGCTCGCATTGCTGCAACTGCATCTTTCATTGTTGCCGCCTTAAAAACTTTTATCTGCAAGCAAATTGCTCCTTTCAATCAATGTTGTACCGGTAAATTAAAAATTGATTCAGCTGTCGTCACGCGGGATTAAATTTTAGCCGCCTTCAAAATTTTGTATATTTATTTTTGAAAAATTGGCGGTTGCCGCTGTCTTCGCGCAGGATTAACTTTTGACCGCCTTCAGAATTTTGCATATTTATTTTTTCAAAATTGGAAGTTGCCGCTGTCTTCGCGCAGGATTAATTTTTATCCGCCTTCAAAATTTTGTATATTTATTTTTGCAAAATTGGAAGTCGCCGCCGTTGTCGCGCAGGATTAATTTTTAGCCGCCTTCAGAATTTTGTATATTTATTTTTGCAAAATTGGAAATTGCCGCTGTCGACGCGTAGAATTGATTTTAAGCCGCCTTGAAATTTTTTTGATATAAATATACCCCTAAGCCCAGAAAACTAATCCTGGTGGCTCTCAAGGGCATTTACGGGCATATTTTCAGCCGTTGCTTATATTCTGACAACGCCGAGAATTTGAATTTCAACAGTTTGGCTAATTTCAGCGTGCGAAACAATCGTAACGCCGGAAATTGAGCGCGCAATAAGTTTTCTGAAATACAAACGCACGGCGGGACTTGTCAAAATAACGGGCGGATAACCCATATTCGCCATTTTCTCAATTTCAGCATTAACCGAAGTAAGCATTTTGCGCGTTGAATCAGGATCAAGATTGACGTAGGAACCATGTTCTGTACGCTGTACGCCGCCGATAATTCTGTTTTCAAGCGACGGGTCAAGCGTAATACACGGTAAGGTATTTCCTTGTACAACCTGCGCGGAAATTTGACGGCTTAGCGCGTGGCGTACATATTCTGTCAAAATTTCGGGGTCTTTTGTAACGCGGGCATAATCTGACAAAACTTCCATAATTGTTGCCATATCGCGGATTGAAATTCTTTCGTCCAAAAGGTACGCCAAAACTTTTTGAACTTCGCCGACGCCCAACAATTCCGGTACAACTTCCTGTACAAGCGATTGATGAGTTTTTGCAAGGTTGTCAATAAGATTTTGCGTTTCTTGACGCCCGAGAATTTCGCTGGCGTGTTGCTTGATAACTTCAGTCAAATGTGTTGCCAAAACTGAAACCGCGTCAACAACCGTGTAGCCGTTCAATTCTGCCTGTTCGCGTTGACTTTCAGGAATCCACAGCGCGGGAAGTCCAAACGCCGGCTCGGTTGTTTCAATACCGGGAATTTCTTCAAAAACCGTGCCGGAATTCATAGCCAAAAAATGATCCAACATTAATTCGCCGCGGGCAATTTCCATACCCTTCAACTTGATTATGTAAGAGTTCGGCTTAATCTGAATGTTATCACGAATACGAATTGTCGGCACAACCAAGCCCAATTCAAGCGCACATTGTCGCCGAATCATAACAATTCTATCCAACAAATCGCCGCCCTGTACCGTGTCAACCAGCGGGATTAACGAATAACCAATTTCTAATTCCATTGGGTCAACTTGCAACAGCGAAACGATATTTTCAGGGCGCGTTGCCTCCGCCTTAGCCTGCGCTTGTTGTTCTTCGTGCGATTCTTCTTCAGTTGCCGCGGCTGATTTTCTGTGCAAACTGTAGCCGATAAAAGCACAAACACAAGCCAAAGTAAAGAAAGGAATCCCCGGCAAGCCCGGTACAATCGCAAGCATTGTCAAAACGCCGGCGTTAATGAAAAAAATTCTTTCGTTGTTGAAAAGTTGCCGTACAATATCAGAACCCAAATTACCTTCAGAAGCTGCGCGAGTAACAATGATACCTGTAGCAGTCGAAATTAAAAGCGCGGGAATTTGTCCGACCAAGCCTTCACCAACGGTTAAAAGCGTGTAAGTATTCAAGGAAGTTACCGCGTCCATATCACGCTGAACCATACCGATAACAAAGCCGCCGCCGATATTTATCAGCATAATTACAATAGCGGCAATGGCGTCGCCTTTAACAAATTTTGACGCACCGTCCATCGCTCCAAAAAAATCTGCTTCACGTTGAATTTTTTCACGGCGAACTTTAGCTTCAGCGTCAGTAATTGCGCCTTGGTTTAAATCTGCGTCAATCGCCATTTGTTTACCGGGCATAGCGTCCAATGTGAAACGCGCCGAAACTTCAGCAACA
>JAFSZS010000087.1 GCA_017455645.1 Selenomonadaceae bacterium
CCCGCCAAAAGTACGGCGTTGTACAAAGTCGAGCTAACTTGACAAACTCCGCCGCCCACGCCGTCTTCAGTTTTGCCGTTGACAATAACCGGCGCGTTGGCATAACCTGCGGCGTAACTGCGCGGACCAACTGTATCATTGAAAGAAAATTCCCAACCGGTTTTAACGATTTTGTTTGAAATGGAATCGGCGGCAAGCCAAATGTTGTAGCCGCGGTTGCCGGGGTAATAGTAAGTTGTATATTCGCCCAAAATTGTATCAATCTGCGCGACATCTTCAGTTGTAATGAAAGGCTGAATTTCTTCAGGCTCCAGCGGAATTACGCCGTTGGAAAGATTTAAACTTGTCAACGGCTCTTTCAAAGATTCAGCAAGTTTAGCTTGATCAAGTTTTTTACCAATGACGCCGGGAATTTTTTCTATAGTATCGCCGTTCAAACTTACGAAGGCGTTTTCAGGTTGAGTATCGATTTTTGCGGCAATTTCAGAAATTTTTTCATTCAAAAGATTTTCGTTGTAATTGGCGGTTAAAGAAATTTTGGGCTTGGTTGACATGGTATTAATTTGGCTGTTAAGATTTTCCAAAAAAGTACCGCCGCGCCCGTAACTTTGCGCCTCGGCAACGGCTTTATCAATTTGCGGCGTCAAGTTAATTTCTTGCGGCGTGATTGTAAATTGTTCATTGCCGTATTGAAAAACAAGGGGATGAATTTTTTTGGCGGCTTCATTCTGTAAAAAAGTTTTGGCGGCAACGTCATTCATACCGGCTAACGGTTGCCCTTCAAAGTTTACGCCGGAAATAATTTTATCGCTGTCGGCAATGGAATTTGAAACCGCCGCCGCAGTTACTCCCGTTGCTACCAACAAACTTGAGGCGATTATCGGTATTTTTTTCGCCGCAAATAAACTTTTCCAATCTCGATTTTCGGCGTTTATAATCTGCATATTCAAACGCTCCTTTAAAAAAAATTACATACAAATTTCATAATTCGGTTTTAAATTACGCCGAATATAAAAAATTTCCTTCAGATTGTAGCAGAATAGTTATTGATAGTCAAAAAATGTTGGAGGCGGTAAAAATGAAAACAGCAATAATCACGGGCGGCACTTCCGGAATCGGCTTAGCCGCGGCGAAAATCTTTTTGGCGGAAAAATATAATTGCGTGTTGGTCGGGCGCAGCTTGTCGAAATTTGAAAAGGCACGGGCTGAACTTGTTGGAAATTTTGAATTTATAGCGGGCGATGTCGGCAGAATTTATGACTGCAGAAAAATTGTAGTGCGGGCGATTGAAAAATTTGGCGGCGTTGATGTTTTGGTAAATTGCGCGGGGATTTACACCGAGGGCGCAATTACCGGCGTTACCGAAAAAGATTTTGACGAAATTTTTAATACCAATGTCAAAGGTACTTTTTTTATGAGTCGCGCAGTTTTTGACGAAATTACAAAGCGGCGCGGCTGTATCGTCAACGTGGCAAGCGATGCGGGAATTAAGGGAAATTATTTTTGCAGTTTGTACGCGGCAAGCAAAGGCGCGGTTGTTGCTTTTACAAAGTCTTTGGCGTTGGAAATGGCAAGCTTTAATGTGCGCGTGAATTGCGTTGCGCCGGGCGATACTTTGACGCCGCTAACTTTAAACCAATTAAAAAACTCCGGCGAAAGTGTCGGAGATTTAGAAAAACTTTATCCGCTCGGCAGAATCGGCAAGCCGGAAGAAGTTGCAGAGGCGATATATTTTTTGGCAAGTGAAAAGGCAAGCTTTATCACGGGCGCAATTTTAAGCGTTGACGGCGGGCTTACTGCTTAAAATTTCTCGGTACACGTTCAGAAACAAGACAAGTTATTTCGTAGTTGATAGTTTTCAAATGTCGGGCGGCGTCATCAGCAGAAATTTTTTCACTGCCGAATAAAATAACTTCGTCGCCAATTTTAACATTGGGAATTTCTGTAACGTCAACCATAAACTGGTCCATACAGACGCGCCCCGCTACAGGCGCAAATTTGCCTCTAATTTCGACTTTGAAGCCCTTGTAGGCACGAATATACCCATCAGCGTAACCAAGCGGCACTGTGGCGATTTTAGACGCCTTAGCGGCGATAAATTCACGCCCGTAACCAATCGACGTACCGGCGGAAATTTCTTTAATATAGGCAACCTTCGCAACAAGTTTCATTGCCGGCTGGAGTTCGATTGTATGTTTAACTTCGCTTGAAGGGTACAAGCCGTAAGTTATAATCCCTGCGCGCACCATATCAAGATGGGCGGCGGGAATTTCCAAAATTGCGGCACTTTCGGCAATGTGGCGAATTTTTATTTTTATTCCTCGCGCAGAAATTTTTTCGCAGGTATTTTTAAAAATTTCCAACTGCTGAAGTGTAAAAGTTTTGTCGATTGAATCAGCGTCAGCAAAATGACTGAATACGCCTTCAATTTCAATGTTGGGAAGTTTAGAAATTTTTTCAGCAAGTGCAACCGCGTCATTTGGGAAAATTCCGATTCTGCCCATACCCGTTTCAATTTTTAAATGAATTTTCGCCTGCGTGTCGAATTTAACGGCGGCGGCGGAAATTTTTTCTGCAAGTTCAAAATCTGCAACAGTAGCCGTAATTTTATTTTCAACTGCAATTTCTGCGGCGTCGTAAGGAATTAAACCCAAAATTAAAATTGGCAAAGTAAAACCTGCGCGACGAAGTTGCAAGCCTTCCTCAACAGTGGCAACCGCCAAAAAATCCGCTCCAATTTCTTCTGCAACTTTTGAAACTTCAAGTGCGCCATGCCCGTAAGCATTAGCCTTGACGACCGCGCAAAGTTTGGCAGTCGGTTGAATGTGGCGGCGAATTTCTGTAAGATTGTGGCGAATTGCAGCTAAATTAATTTCTGCCCAAATATCCCGGTAAATCATTTGAAAATTTTCTCCTTTGGAAGTGATAAAGTGAATTTTAAAGATTTTATGAAGGCACTGGATATTCAGCTTAAGCACGTGTACCTTTTGAGCGGCGAAGAAACTTTTTACATTGACAAGGCGCGGGAAAAAATTTTTGAAAAGTTGCAGGTCGGCAAAAACGAAATTACAACGCTGGACTGTAACGAAAAAATTTCCCTTGCGATGTTGTCTGTAAATCTTAAATACTAAGCAGGTGATAAAGTGAATTTTAAAGATTTTATGAAGTCGTTGGATATTCAGCTTAAGCACGTGTACCTTTTGAGCGGCGAAGAAACTTCTTACATTGACAAGGCGCGGGAAAAAATTTTTGAAAAGTTGCAGGTCGGCAAAAACGAAATTACAACGCTTAACTGCAACGAAAAAATTTCACTTGCCGAAATTGTAAGTGCGATTGACAGCGCGCCCTTTTTCAATCCCAAAAATGTTGTCTATGTAAAAAACGCGCCGTTCTTCAGCGGCGATACCAAATCTGAACGGCTCGAAAAAACTTTGTCAAATATGTTGAGTACAAACTTCGTAATTTTTACGGCGAAATCTGCCGATAAGCGGCGCAAAATTTATAAAACCGTTGCAAAGGTCGGCGAAATTTTGGAAGCCGAGCCGATTAAGCCGTGGGAAATTGACAAGTGGCTTAATGAAAAATTAAACTCAATAAAAAAAAATATGAACCTTGACGCACGAAATTATTTTGTTGAAAGAATTTCAATCTTGCCGGAAATTTCGCTACAGTACCTTGAAAACGAATTTGAAAAAATTTCGCTTAACGTCAAGGGCAAAGAAATTACTGTAACAGATTTACAGCGAAATTTGCTTGAAATGCCCGAAACTTCAACCTTTGCAATAGTTGACGCTATCGACGCAAAAAAAATAAAACTTGCCATTCA
Source organism: Selenomonadaceae bacterium (assembly GCA_017455645.1). Lineage (GTDB taxonomy): Bacteria > Bacillota > Negativicutes > Selenomonadales > Selenomonadaceae > Quinella. The sequence goes on from JAFSZS010000087.1 coordinate 3,827, forward strand.
AATTTTACAAAATCAAATGCGCACGCCGGGAAATTTTGTACTTGTCATAACAGTTTTAAGCCGTCACGTCAGGCAACTTTTGCTTGCAAGATATTTTCTCAAAAATAAAATCAGCGGCGATGCACTTGCAAAGAAATTGGAAATGCACCCATTCATTGCAAAAAAATTTGAGAAAACCGCCGCCACTTACAATTCAAAATTTTTGGAAGAAATTTTTACCGAACTTGCCGACGCAGATTTTAATTTCAAAATTGGTCGCGCAGGAGTTGAAACTTTGGAAAGAATCGTTATCAAACTTTGTCAACGCAACTTTTGAAAAGTTGACAAACAGTGTCGCGCTCGAATTTTACCGAAATTTTCAGCATTACCGCCGCGCCGTTTTTTTTATTAAATTTGATCTTCAGGCAATTTTACTTCGCAACCTAAGCAATCTCCGTACATCCAATTTTCAATATAAGGCTCTTCGGTTGTAGAATGTACTTTGACTTTGTGCCAATAGCCGTTTTGAAAAAGTAAAATTTCTTGCCCGACTTTCAACTTTGTAAAAATTAATTCTTGGTGCAAAAGATGTTGTACTGCGATTGAATCTTCATGCCAAACTAAAGTGCCTTCGTACATTTTGCCGCCTCCTTAATTTCCGCCAAACAATCTTTCAACGGTCGGACGAAATGCATCGTACAAAATTTGCCAAACGGGTATTAAAGATACGCCGAAAAATAAAACCATATTGAAAAGCAAACTTGCCAAGGAGCGCGCCATAATCGAATAAAGTGCAATAATCGTACATAAAATCCAAATTGCAAGTTGCCAATTTTCAACCACAATCAAAAGTTCCATTGCCGCGTATATCAAGCCGCCCGCGCAAATTAAAATTAACATAGAAAGTGCGATAATCCATTTTGTTTTTGTTTGCAAGTGAAAAACGCCGTGCCCGTTCTCGTCCTTAACTTCGTCCAGCGATTTAACGTCAAAGCGCGCCTCGTTGGGGTGGGTATCTGCCAAATTTTTTTCAGATTTATTTTCGTCCGCCATAAAATCAGCTCCCTTTTGAAATAATTTTACTACCAAAACGGCGTTTTTGTCTATTCTTTTTTGGGAAGTGATATTTTGATTGACGCAAAATTCATTGGCGATATAAGAAAATTTTTTGACGAAAATTACGATTTTGAAAATCATAGAAAATTTGGCAAGTACGGAAAATTTTCAGAAATTCCGGAGCTATTGGGCGAATTTTTTTAAGGAAGTCTTCAAAATTAAAAGCAAGCCGAACAAATTGCAGGATTTGTATGGCAGAAGTTACCTTTATGTTGACAGCAGACGTGATTTAATCGTTGCGTATTTCATAAAAAACAAAATTGACAACGCGGCGTTGCTGAATGAGACTTTGAAATATTTTAACCTGCGGGATTTAAGCGGGCAAAAAAATCTTTCTGAAGTCGAAGTTTACAAAAGTGCGCACCTTGACAGGAGAATTTTTTCAAAACTTCGCAACGATAAAAATTACAATCCGAGCAAGTATACAATTTTGGCGGTTGCCTTAGGTATGAAATTAAATTTGGAAGAAACTTTAACCTTGCTGCAAAAGGGCGGCTATGCTCTTTCCGAATACAGCAAATTTGACTTGATAAATGAAGTGCTGGATTATTACGAATTTAAACCTTTGGGCGGCTGAAAAAATTTTGCAATGTCGCTTTGAAAGAGACCCAAAATTTTCTCCTTGTGCTAACATAACCGAAAAGCAAAGGAGGTAATTTGTATGACGCTTAAGGATTTTAAACTTTCTGCAGTCGATTCATCAAAAGACTTGACGCTCGGCGAAGTCAAAAATTCCGAAAATATTCAATCTGTTGCTCGTGGATATTGTGGAGCCGGCGGTGGTTGTTCCGGTGGCGGCGGAATGTGCGGAGCCGGTGGCGGTTGTTCCGGCGGCGGCGGAATGTGCGGAGCAGGCGGCGGTTGTTCCGGCGGCTGAAAAATTTAAGGCGGGATTATTTTGCAACTTGAAAATATTTTAAAAGTTTATCAACGCGGCGAAAAATTTTTAATCTTAAATCCGCTTGTATCCGCGTGGATTGTTACGAATTTGAACGGCGTTTTACTTGTCAAAACTTACGCCGAAACTCAATCAAGTGCAGAATTTTTGAAACACGCCAAAAATATTTCCGCTCCAAGTGCAGAAAAATTTTTAAATAAAGCGCGCGGCGAAGGGCTTTTTAAAATTCCTGCCGCGCCTTTTTTTCATACGCCGTACACTTTGCGGGCGGTTTATCTGAATATGACGGCGCGTTGTAATTTGAACTGCATTTATTGTTTTGCGGCAGAGCGTCAAGAAAGTAATTTTCAAATGACTTTCGACGATTATAAAAAAATTCTGGACGGCGTGAAAAATTATAACCTTCGCGCAGAAATTATTTTTACCGGCGGCGAACCGCTTTTAGCTGAAAATATTTTTCCCGTTGCCGAATACTCAAAAAAGCTCGGATTCAAAAATAAATTGATGACGAACGCAACCTTAATTACAGAAAAAAATATTGAAAAAATCGTCGGCTTGTTCGATTCAATAAAAATCAGTTTGGACGGCAGCACGGCAGAAAAGCACGATTTTTACAGAGGGCGCGGCAGTTACGAGCGCACAATTAAAGCCGTTGAACTGCTGGAAAAATTCGGCGCAGATTTTTCTTTTGCAATGGTTGTTACAAAAAATAATTGCGGCGATATTTCGGCAATGGCAGAAAAATGGGGCGGGCGTTTAATCTTTCAGCCGCTTTTTCCGCTCGGCAATGCAAAGGATAACAAAAATTTATATTTGACCGGCAAAGATTATTTTGACGCGTTGAAGGCGGCGGGCGTTGTTCCTTTCGTCGATTTACAAACAAAAGTTCAAGTAATTTTGAAATGTGCGTTGGGTGATGCCGAAATAAGCGTGTCAAGTTCCGGCGAGGTTTACCCCTGCCAACTTTTGCACCATGATATTTTTAAAATCGGCAACTTGAAAGAAAATTCTTTCGACGAAATTTACAATTCCGAAAAGCTGTATAAATTTAAAATGCATACTGCGGATTGTATCGAAAAATGCAAAGACTGCGATTTAAAATTAATTTGCGGCGGAGCTTGTCAAGCGCGGCATTTCAGCGAAACGGGCAGCCTTGACATTGCCGGGGATTTTTGCAAATACGAGCGAAACGGGATTATTGAAGGGCTTATTTCGGCGGCGAATTTGCAAGCGGTGTAAAATGATTAATTTTGTTTTAAAGTATCTGAATGGTTACAAATTGGAATTTTCGGCTGTAATTTTTTGCGCGGCAATGACGGCGTCGGCAGATTTGGCAACGCCCTGTTTAACCGCAAAATTCATAGATGAAATTTTGGTCGCTCAAAATTTTGAGGGGCTTTATTTTTTTCTGCCGGTTTTACTTGCGATAAATATTTTTGCCGTGCTGTCAAATTGGTTTTTCGTGATACGCTCCACAATTATTCGCGCCAAAATTACAAAAAACTTAACTGAAAATTTAATGTGCCGCGTTCAAAAATTGGAGAGCAAAATTTTATTTGAAACGGATATGATTTACCTTTCAAAAAGAATCAGCAAAGATTCAGACGATTTAACGGCGTTTGTATTGGGTAGCGTCATAGATATTTCAATTCAAGCGGCAATGTTGCTTGCGGCGATAATTCTTGTGCAGTCGATAGATTTTAAATGGTTGATAATTTTGCTGACGGTTGCCGCAATTCACGCAGGAATATTCGGCGCGTTGAGGAAAAAACTTTTCAGATATTCTACAGCGGTACGTGAAACCGAATCAAGATTTTTTACAAGTTTTGCGGATAATTTTTTGTACATTTACGCAATAAAAATTCATTCACTGCACGAAGAATTTTTGGCGGAGTTCAGAAAATCTTTTGAGAAATTTTTTGACGCAAGCATTAAAGAGGCAAAAATAAGATTTTGGTTTTCATACGGCAGGGCGAATGAGACGAAAATTTTTACCGTGCTGATATTTTTTTTGGGCGGGCTTGACGTTTTGGAAGGCAATTTAACGCTCGGGAATTTTGTTGCTTTGAACGGTTATTATTCTTTCGCAATGCAGGGGATTGCTTATTTTATGAGTTTGGCGCAAGGTTACCAAAATGCTTTTTCGGCTTACAAAAGAATTGTCGAGCTTGAAAATTTGCCCTGCGAAATTAACGGCACAAAAATTTTGAAAAGTATCTGCCACGTCGAATTAAAAAATATTTTCTATGAAATTGACGGACGCAGGATTTTTGAAAATTTTTCCTGCGAATTTGAGCGCGGCAAAATTTATTGTATCGTCGGCAAAAACGGCAGCGGCAAAACTACGCTTTTAAATCTGATTTGCGGGATAATCAGTCCTGCGCGAGGCGAAATTTTTTACAATGGAATTTTGCTTACAGAAATTGATATAATTGACGCAAGAAAAAATTTAATCGCCGTTGCCGAGCAAAAAGAATTTCTGAAAAATGACAGTTTGTCCGGCGGCGAAAGGCGCGGCGTTTCACTTGAAAAAACTTTTTCCAAAAAGGCTGATTTAATAATTTTGGATGAACCGGATAACAATTTGGACGTTGCCGCCGTTTCTGCACTGGTTGAAAAAATTACAGCCAATAAAGAATTTTGCATTACAATTTTAATTTCTCACGACGACAGGATTATTAAAATTGCGGATAAAATTATTGAGGTAGGACAATGAAAAAATTTTTGCCGGCGATTGCAGCAAATATTTCGGCGGCGTTTTCAGAAATTTTGTTAATGGCGTCCGCCGCGTGGTTAATCGCCTCTGCCGCGTTGCAACCGCCTTTAAGTTCACTTTCGGTAGGAATAACTTTAGTACGTACCGCCGGAATTGCCCGCGCGGTTTTACGATATTTCGACAGATTTTTGACGCACAAAATTATTTTCAAATACCTTGACGACCTGCGCGAAGAACTTTTCAAAAGTGCTGCCCTTACAAAAAAATTTTCAAGCGGCGAATTTTTGCACGAACTGATTATCACGGCGGATTTACTGAAAGATTTTTTGCCGCGGGTAGTTTTGCCGCTGTCAACCGCCGCGCTTACAACAATTTTGCTGACGTACTTTTTAATTGCGCCGCTGGGGATTTTCGCAGGAATTTTACCGGCGATTTTTTTTGCTGTAATAATTTTGTCAATAAAGTTTAAAGTTGAAACGGCGGACGATTCAGAATACCGCGCAAAACTTTTGGATTTTAACGGCGGCAAGGACGAATTAAAAATTTACGGCGTTAAACCTGCGCTGAAAATTTTAAATCGCACGGCTGAAAATTTTGGAACTTCACAATTAAAAATTCAAACGCGCCAATTAAATTTTGACACGTTCATAAAAATTTTTATTGCGGCTGGAAATTTTTTAATTCTGCTGAAACTCGGCGCGGTTGTCGATAAAATTAATTTGACAGTTTGGGCTTTAATTTTGTTCGTCGCGCAGGAAATTTTTTCAGCTGTACCGGCGGCTGTTCGGAGTTTTAGGGATATAGGGGTAAAGGGATATAGGGATATAGGGGTAAAGGGAATTGTTAAAAATTTTTCTACAGATTTTGCGGTTGAGTTTAGAAATGTGAATTTTGGGTACGATTTCCCAATTATAAAAAATTTCAACCTGCAGATTGAGCGCGGCGAAAAAGTTTTGATTGTTGGAGAGAGCGGCGCGGGCAAAACTACGCTTTTATATTTAATGACAAAAATTTTGCAACCGGACAGCGGCGAAATTTTTATTGGCGGTAAAGTTGCCGCGGCTACCTCGACAAATTATATTTTTTCGCAGTCAATCAGATTTAACTTTGAAATTTACGCAACTGACGCCGAAATTTTTAACGCGCTGAAAATCTGCCAACTTGAAAATTTTGAGATTGATACAGAAATTGGAGAAGACGCCGCCAAACTTTCGGGCGGGGAGCGCGGCAGGTTACAAATTGCGCTTGCACTTGCCAAAAATCCCGACATTTTAATTTTGGATGAACCGACAGCCGGACTTGATAAAATTCTTGCCGAAAAGTTAATCGCCGCGCTTGTTGATGACTGCAATAAAAAAAATCGCACGCTGATAATAATCACGCACGATTTAAATTTAAATTGGAAAAAAATTAATTTATAAAAAATATTGAAAAACCGCGGCAGGTTACAAATTGCGCTTGCACTTGCCAAAAATCCCGACATTTTAATTTTGGATGAACCGACAGCCGGACTTGATAAAATTCTTGCCGAAAAG
>JAFSZS010000088.1 GCA_017455645.1 Selenomonadaceae bacterium
GAGCCGTCAACACTTACTACGCCGCTTTCAACCGTGCCTTTAAATGCGCCGGTTAATGTTACAGCGTTTTTATCTTCATTAAAAATTTTTCCGCTCTCATAAATGTAAATTTCATCGTTGGTATTAATTTTTTTGCCCGCGCCGTTTTTAACTGTCAAGGTGTTGCTTCCAACTTTATAAATTACGTCAGCACTTTTGACAGAAACGCTTGTAATTGAACTGCCGATTGAAATTTTATCACCTTCCGCGTAATTGGTGATAACGTCTTTACCCGCACTGTAAATGAAAACGTCTGCACCGTCGCCGCCGGTTAATGTGTCATTGCCTTTGCCGCCGTAAAGCGTGGAATTTTCGCCGCCGATAATTAAATTTGCTTTATCGTTGCCGGTAATTTGAATTGAATCAGTCGACGAGCCATCGATTGTTAAAATTGCTTTTTCGGCTGTATAATTTTCTTCATAATCTGCAGTAAGACTTACAGCGGTTTTCTTCGCGTTGTACTTCAGATTTTCGCCGTAAATAAAAGTTTCAGCTTTTTTACTGCCACTTTCAAGCACGTTGATTGACGCACCCGCGCCATTGGCAATTTTAATGGAGCCGTCGCCAATTTTCAAAGTTAAATCTGAATTTTCAACGCTCCAACTTTCGATACTGCCGCTTGTAAATTTCAGCGTGTCATTTGCGGTAAAGCCGGAAATTGTATCGTCGCCGTCGCTGCTTGCGTACTGATAAATATTTTTGCCTTTCGTAGCAGCGATTGAATCATTGCCCGCGCCGCCAATTATCGTATTCTTTGAAGTTCCGCTGCCGAGAGAAATTAAATCATCGCCCGCACCAACTGAAATAATTGCACTGCCGCCATTTTGAATAATTGTATCTGCGTCCGCACTGCCAACAACTGAAACGCTTGTGTAAGTTCCTTTCGCCAAATTCAGCGCGTAGCCGTCAGAAATTGAAAGCGTTCCTTTATTAACCGCCGCCGCCGCTATTGAAACATTGTTGCCTGTAAGTGAAAGATTTTTGGCGGTTGCTGAATTTTTCAAGCCGCTCACTGTTACCAAAGTTTCAGAAACAATTTCATCAACATAATTGATTTGGTTGTCAGAAATGCTGTAACCTGCAGTAATATTTTCAGTGTTATATTTAGCCGTGCCGCTTGAAACGTTCCAACCTGCGGGCGTAGTTTCTGAAATTGTAACATCAGTATCAAGTGCCAAAGTGTAGCCGCCGGAAATTTCAACTGTATTATCCTGCGCGAGGGCATTTGCAGAAATTGTAACAACTTTTCTATTCAAAGAAATATTTTCTATATCAGCATCTGAACTCAAGCCGGTAATTTCAATTTGAGATTCGCCCGCGTCTTCGTCTTTGTAAATTATTGTATTATTTTCAACAACATAACCTGCAGTAGCCGCGCCCGTCATATAATTTGCCGCGCCGCTTGAAATTGTCCAGTAAGGCGACAATTCGTTTGGCGTTGTAACATCAGTATCAAGTGCCAAAGTATAGCCGCCGGAAATTTCAACTGTATTATCCTGCGCGAGGGCATTTGCAGAAATTGTAACAACTTTTCTATTCAAAGAAATATTTTCTACAGTAGCCACCGTATTCAAGCCGCTAACTTCAACAATAACAGAGCCGGAAATTTCACTTTGATAGAAAATTGCATTGTTTGAAATGATATACCCGCCGGTTGAGCCGGTGGCAAAATAAGCCGCGTTGCCTTCGGAAATTTCCCAATGTTCGGGAATATCTTCAGGAACTGCAACATCTTCAGCAAGTGCCAAAGTATAACCGCTTGTAATTGAAACAGTTGTTGAAGTGTCAAGCGCGTTTACTGAAATTACAATATCTGCGCCGCTTGCCAAAACTTCTTCGTCGTCCATTGTGTTAATAGCTTTGCCGTCAACTGTAAGATCGCTCCAACTTGCAAGCGAACTCAAGCCGCCGATATTAATTAAATCGCCGTAACTTGCAACTCCGTTTTCAAGTTTCCATTCAAGCACTGTTACAAAACTGCCGAAATTTGTTCTTGTACTGCCGTTATAAATCGCAACGCTTGAAATATCTGCAACATCTGAAACGCCTTTAAGTGAAACTTTAACGCCCGTGCCGTAAATTAAAACGCCGTCTTTGTAATACGCCTTTTTATAATCGCCGCTCAAAGAAACAACATCGCCCGCCGCAAGGTCGGTTAAAGTTGCATTAACCGCGCCGCCAAAATAAATTGTATCGTTGCCGTCGCCGCTTGTAATTTGCAAGCCGCTTGAATCAGTAACAGAAATTTTATCTGCGCCGTCATCGCCCAAAATGTAACCATCGCTTTCACTGCCCGTAACTGTAACATTTGAAACATTGATAACATCTGCGCCCGCGCCGCCCGTAATGCTTAAACGTGCATAAGTATATCCGCTGTCGTTTTCGTCGCCAAGTGTTACGCCGTCAACAGAAATTGTATCTGCACCTTCGCCGCCGTTCAGTGTAACACGGCTGCTACTGCCTTTGTAAAATTCAATATTTGAAATAGAAATTGAATCATTGCCGCTGTCGAAATTTCCATAAATATAACCGCTTCTAATATCCGTACTGCCGTAACTTGTACCCAAGCCGCCGAGCATCATATTTTCAAATGAAACTGTATCGTTGCCGCCTTTGCCGTAAACATAAAAACTTGCATTGGGAGCGATAATATTTTTGATAGAAATTGAATCTGCGCCGTTAATGCTTGAATTATTGACGCCGTAAGTACCGCCGTTAATAAGAATCCTTTGAGAATCATCGCCCGTTAAAGTCCAATTATCCAAAGAAATAGTATCGTTGCCTTCGCCTACGTAGTCAGAATTTCCACTGCCAAAAATTACATCTCCGCTAAAATTCCCTGTAATGTTTGATACAGAAACAGAATCATTGCCCGCGCCGTTGTAAAATCTAAAACCTGAAGTTACAGTACTGTTATCAACTGAAATTGTATCGTTGCCTTCGCCGCCGAAAAATCCTGTACCGTAGATAGTGGCGTTTCTTGCAATAAGTAAATCGTTGCCCGCGTCGCCGGAAACTCTACCGCCCGTGCCGGTGTAAGAATCATAATGGGGCATCCAAGTTTCATAAAATTCAATGGTATCGTTACCTTCGCCACAGTCAAAATTAGCAGCAGAATTTTCAATTATTTTGGTTACTGAAATAGAATCGTTGCCGTCGCCTCCGTAAATTCCAACAGCACTTTCAGAGGCAATAATAGTATCGTTGCCTTCTTCGCCATAAACTTGCCCGGTTGTAACAGCTTTTACAGAAATTAAATCTTCATCTGCGCCGCCGACAATGCTAAAATAACCATAACTGCCTGACACTGAAATATTTTCAGCAAAAATAGTATCTTTACCCGCGCCGCCGTAAGCTCTCAAATAGCCGTTGGTTGTAGAATTTTTAATTGAAATAGAATCCGCGCCGCCACGTGCATAAATATCAAAATAAGCGCGGTAGGCGTTTGAAATATTTTCAACAAAAATTGTATCGTTGCCGCTTGTAACCGAATCACTGCCGCCCATATCAATATCAACATATCCGCCGGTTTTATCAATGTTTGTGACAGAAACATTTGCATTGCCGTTGCCGCCGATAACATAAATATTGCCGCCCGTCATTGAAACGTTATCGACAGTAAAATTATCTGCGCCGCCGTTGCCGTTAATTGAAATGTTGCTGCTTGAAATTGTAACTTTTTCAAGTGAAATTTCATCAGCCGAATTTTCGCCGCCTGTCATTGTGATGCCGCCGCCAAGTGTATTTGTAATATTTTGCGCGGAAATATTGCCGTTGCCGCTAATTGAAACATAGCCGCTTTTTTCAAAATTTACGCCGTCCAAAGAAACAGTATCGCCTTTGGCTCTTAAAGAGGTGGTTGAATTTCCGCTAAAAGTAATATCTTTGAGTGAAGTTTTGCCGCCGCCGCTTGTACCGTCTTCAACATAAAATCTGCCCGCGCTGTCAAGTGTTAAATTAGAAACTGAAACGGTATTATTTGAAACGCCGCCGCTGATATAAAAGCCTTCATTATTATAGGTGTTGTAATTGTAGCCGCTGACAGAAACATTTGAAACTGAAACAGAATTGTTACTGCCGCCGCCGTAAATTGAAACTTCGCCGCCTTCGCTGTAATAGCCGTTCGGTCTGGTAACATAGAAATTTGAAACAGAAATTGTATCGTTGCCTTGTTCGCCTTTAACGTTGGCAGTTACGCCTCCGCGAATACTTACATAGCCGCCTGTCATTGTAACATCTGAAACTTTAATAGAATTGTTTGCGCCTTCGCTGTAGACAGCCAAACTGCCGCCCGTCATTGAAATTTTGTTTGCAGAAAGTGTATTACTGCCGCCAATACTTTCAACAACTGATGAAGCGTCTAAAGGATCGTTGCCGACGCGCTCCAGAATACCTGTACTAACTTCAAAGCGTCCGCCTTGAATTGTAACTTCGCTTGCAGTGTTAATGTTACTTCTGCCGTGATCGCGTTGAATGAAATTTCCGCCTGTAACTGAAACTTTGCTTACTGAAACACTATCAGTACCTGTATCGCCGTAAACATTGACAAGACCGCCGCTGACTGTGACATTTGAAACGGTAAGCGAATCATTATCCCACGCGCCATTAACTTTCAATGAACCGCCGCTTACATTTGCACTATTGACAGACAATTTGTCGTTATTGTCGCCGCCGATAAATTGAAAAAGTCCGCCTTCGATTTTCAAATTTTTGGCGTTCATGGTGTCGTTGCCGTCTTTGCCGTCATAAATCATAACGCCGCCATTAACGGTATAAGGCTCCCAGTAATCAGGCACCGGAACGGAACCGCCGCTTATAACAGTAATATTTGTTACTGTCAGTGAATCAGCGGCACTTGTAAGCGTATGATAATCCATTGAACCGCTACTGCCGCTGATAGTTTCGTTGTTCCTAGTATAAGTTGCCATAATAAACTCCTCCAGTAAAATTGGATTTTTTGAGGTATTAGAGGTAACCAATTTTGCCGAGTGATAGAGGCATAACAACCACTAAAAAAATTTCAAACGGCAATTTATAATAATGTTATTATACCGCCCCCCTTCATAAATCAAGTACTGACGCCATTTTTTAATGAAAATTTAATGTAAAAAAAGACAGCCCCTTTTTGAGCTGCCTTTGAAAATTTTTTATACAAGGTCGCGCAGGATTTCACGCCCGCCGCCGTCCAAAATTTTTTCAGCTAAATCTCTGCCGAAAGTTGAAAGTTTTTCCATTGGCGCAATAGAAAAATCCTTGATAATTTTTTTGCCGTCGATTGAGGCGATAACTGCGCGAGCATAAATTTTATTGTCAAGAATAGAGGCGAAAATTCCAACAGGTATTTGACAACTGCCGCCGATAATTTTTAGAAAATCCCGTTCAATTTTCGTAGCTTGAAAAGTTTGTTCGTCATTCAAAAATTTTACAATTTCGGCAATTTCAGAATCTCCTGCGCGAATTTCCAGAGCAAGTGCGCCCTGCCCAGCCGCGGGAATTATTTCAGTCAAAATTTGCTTAATTCTTTCGCCGTAACCTAAACGCTCCAGCCCCGCCGCCGCCAAAATTATTGCGTCAAAATTTCCCGCATCCAATTTTTTTAAACGCGTATCAACATTGCCGCGCAGATTTTCAACTTTCAACTTTGGAAAGAAACTTAAAATTTGCGCCGCCCGCCTTAAACTTGAAGTACCAATAACCGCGCCCTTCGGCATTTCTTCAATCGCAGAAAATTTATTGCTTACAAAGGCGTCAAAAGGATGAGCGCGTTTTGTTACGGCGGCAATTTCAAAATTTGCGGGTAATTCGTTTGGTACGTCCTTCAAGCTGTGTACCGCCAAATCAATTTTATTTTCGGCAAGCGCGGTTTCAATTTCTTTAGTGAATAAACCTTTGCCGCCTATTTTTGAAAGCGGCGCGTCTAAAATTTTATCGCCGGCAGTTTGAATTTTTACAATTTCAATTTCAAGCGTGATAAATTCTTTTTTGAGTTCAGCCGCTATAAATTCTGTCTGCCAAAGTGCCAATTTGCTTGCACGTGTACCGATTCTAATTTTTTCCATTTGCAACCAATTCCTTTGCAAGTTTAACGGCGGTAACTCCGTCTTTTGCGTAAGCGTCCGCGCCCGCCGCGTCTGCGTATTCTTGAGTAAGTGCCGCGCCGCCTACCATAACTTTTGCCGCGCAACCCGCCGCGTGTAAATCTGCAATGACTTTATCAATTTGAATCATCGTAGTTGTCATTAAAGCACAAAGTCCAACAATGTCAGCATTATTTTCAATCGCCGCCTTGACAATTTCCGCCGAGTCAACATCTTTTCCCAAGTCAATCAATTTGAAGCCGCTGTTTGCCAAAAGTGCGCCCGTGATATTTTTTCCCAAATCGTGAACGTCGCCTTTGACAGTTGCAATTACAAAAGTACCGTTGGTTGCCGTTTCCTGCGCGGGCAAAATTTCTTTGATTTTGTTAAAAGCCGTGCGCATTGTTTCAGCCGATAACAAAACTTGCGGCAAGAAAACTTTTCCCGCGCCGAAATCTTCGCCAATGTCATTCATTGCGGCAGTTAAAGCCTTTTCGGTAATTTCGTTGGCGTCGTGATTTTCTTCAATCGCCTTGACAATCAGCGCGGGTATTTCATCTTTGTCACCTTCAATAACCGCCTGCTTAATCTGCGCGAGAATCGGCAAATTTATTTTTTTCTCAACGGCAACTTCAGAATTATTTACAACCAACTTGCTGAAGTTTAAGCCGTTAGCATCTTTGCCCAAAAGTGCGGCACTTGCTTTAAGCGCGTTTTGCATAAATTCATCATAGGGATTCATAATTGGCGCGTCGAGTCCGGCGGCTAAACACATTGCAAAGAAAGTTGAATTAATCAGCGGGCGATTGGGCAAGCCGAAAGAAATATTTGAAAGTCCCATTGTCGAAGGATAACCGAATTTTTCCCGGTAAAGTTGCAAAGTTTTCAAAACTTCGTTGCAGGCGTTGGCGTCAGCTGAAATTGTCATAACAAGCGCGTCAAGTAAAAAATCGCCGTCGCGCAGTCCAACATTTTTTGCGGCGTCAATAATTTTCCCTGCAACATTTACGCGCTCTTCAGCAGTTTTTGGGACGCCCTTTTCAGTAAGCGGCAAAACTAAAATAGCCGCGCCGTATTTTTTGGCAAGCGGTAAAAAGTTTTTAATTCTGTCAGGTTCAAAACTAACTGAATTTATCAGCGCACGACCGGGATAAATTCGCAAGCCCGCCTCAAGTGCTTTTTCGTCTGAAGTATCAATCGAAAGTGGCGCGTCGGTAATTTGCGAAATTTCTTTGACTGCCTGCGCCATCATTTTTGCTTGATCAATTCCACCAACGCCCATATTTACATCAAGAATTTTTGCACCGCTTTTAACTTGATTCAGCGCGTCTTTTTTCACGCCTAAAAGTGAGCCGTCTTTAATTTCGGAGGCAAGTTTTTTTCTGCCGGTAGGATTGATTCTTTCGCCAATTAAAACCGTTGGCAGATTTTTATCAATTTCAACCGTTTTACTGCGGCTTGCAAGTTTCAGCGTGCTTCTGAATTTTCGCGCGGGTTTATCAAAATCAAACTCTGATGCTTCGCCGGTAACGCGCTCAATCGCCGAGAGCAGATGATCTGCAATAATGGAATATTTTTCTTCGAGATTGTATCTAGCAACGGCGCGAGCAAGTGCGCGAATGTGGTCGGGAGTTGTACCGCAACAGCCGCCCAAAAAAGTTGCGCCCGCCTCAACAAGTTTAACGCCCCAACTGCCAAAAGTTTTTGCGTCCATTGGAAATTTTGTAACGCCGTTTTCAAGATAAGGCATCCCCGCGTTAGGTTGTACGCTTATTGGAACGCGGCAATTTTCAGCCAAAATTTTTACAACGGGAACAAGTTGCTCCGGTCCAAGCGAACAATTAACGCCAATAATATTTGCGCCCATTGCCTCCAAAATTACGGCGGCTGATTGCGGGTCTGTACCTGTAACCGTGCGCCCGTCTTCGCTGTAAGAAAGTTGACAAATTACCGGCAAGTTGCAAGCGTCTTTTGCGGCTAAAAGTGCGGCGCGCATTTCTTGAATATCAATGCAAGTTTCAATAATTAAAAAATCTGCGCCCGCCTCCGCCAACGCGCTTGCTTGTTCGTAAAAAATTTTATAAGCGTCTTCAAAATCTAAATCGCCCAAAGGTTTAATAAATTTTCCCGTCGGTCCCATGGAGCCGGCAACTTTGACATTGCCCGCGGACTTTGCAATTTTTACCGCCGCAAAATTCAATTCCCGCGCTCGCGCAGAAATTCCGTAATGTTCCAACTTTAAACTGCTTGCGCCGAAAGTATTTGTTTCAATAATGGTTGCGCCTGCGTCAATGTAGGCGCGGTGAATTTTTCTTACAACTTCAGGGTTTTCAACATTCATTAATTCAGGACACGCGCCCGCCTTTAAGCCGCCCTGTTGCAACATTGTACCCATTGCGCCGTCAAATATTTCTATCAATTAAAATCTCTCCTTTTCAACAAAATTTTAACATACCACGCAAGCCGCCGACAATTAATTTTATTGAATCCCTGCAGATTTTATTTTATAATTTGTAAAAAATTTGGAGGCGTTATTAAGTGAAATTAAAAAAATTGGCGGCAATGATTTTAGCCGGAATGTTTACTTTTGGAAGTTTTGGAATAAGTCAAGCTGCTACTCGCGCAGAAGTTGCAGCAATTAAAGTTGAAACTGCAAGCGATTTTAAATACTGGAATGATAATTCACCAACGAAACAAAAAATTATTGAGTTCGTCGAGGCGGCTACAGATCCAACCAGCCCAAATTTTATTCCTGAAGAAGACAGAATCGCAACTTTTGACATGGACGGAACTTTTTATTGCGAAACTGCACCGCTTTACTTTCAAGAAACAATGTTTTTCTACCGCGTGCTTGAGGATAAATCTTATCAAGCACCAAAAAAAATTGTTAAATTCGCCGAAAAAATTAAGCCGAAAGTTTACAATAAAACCGGTATAACACCTGCAGAAAATAAAATTCTGTTCCAACAACTTACAAAGGCTTATGAAGGAATGACGCCCGAAGAATACCGCGCCTACGTTAAAAATTTTATGAATACGAATGAAACCGGCTTGACGAATTTAAAACGCGGCGAGGCTTTTTATCTTCCAATGGTTGAAATAATTTCCTACCTTGGCAACAACGGCTTCAAAGTGTACATTGATTCGGCTTGCGGCGTTGATACAACACGCGCACTTGTCGAGGGAGTTATTCCAATTCAATCTGACAGAATACTTGCTTCAGATTTTGTTTACACTTCAACTAAAATTGGCAAAGACGCCCCGAGAAGTCATTTTTATGACAGATACAAAGAAAAAATTGTAATTTCCGGCGAAACTCTGATTGAGAACGGCAAAACCGCAAAAATTTTTTCTATCTTGAATCAAATTGGCAAGAAACCGGTTTTAGCGTTCGGTAATTCTATGGGCGACAGCGGAATGTTTGAATACACTTTGCAAGACAACAAATACAACTGCGCGGCTTTTATGGTAATTTGCGACGATACTGAAAGAGAACTCGGCAACCTTCAAAGAGCGGCGAAAGATAAAGCCTTTGCAGAAAAACGCGGCTGGAATACAATTTCAATGCACGATGAATTTAAAACTATTTATGGCGATAATGTAAAAGTTGCAAGATAAAAAATTTCGCTTCGACAAAAAATTTTGTTGGAGCTTTTTTATTGCCAAAAATCCCTGTAACTTAACGCCATTTTAAATTTATAGACATTGCAACGACTTTGAATTATAATCTATGAAAAATTCTTGAAAGGGGAAATTGCAGCGTGGGAATTATTCGCTTGCTGGATACAAACACGATAAATAAAATCGCCGCCGGTGAAGTTGTGGAGCGTCCCGCTTCTTGCGTCAAGGAACTTGTAGAAAACGCCATTGACGCGGGCGCAACGCACATTGAAATTGAAATTTTGAACGGCGGAAAAACTTTAATGCGCGTAACTGATGACGGCGGCGGTATGTCAAAGGAAGATTCGCTGCTTGCGATTAAACGCCACGCTACCAGCAAACTTTCAAATGTCAAAGACTTGCTGAATATTTCTACGCTCGGTTTTCGCGGTGAAGCTGTACCAACTATCGCCGCTGTTTCAAAATTTACCCTGCAAACTCGCCAAAAAAATTCTGAACTCGGTATAAAATTGAAAATCGAAGGCGGCAAACTTATTGACAGCCACGAAATTGGCTGTAAAGCCGGTACAACTGTCATTGTCGAAGATTTATTTTTTAATACTCCTGCGCGATTGAAATTTTTAAAAGCAACCGCGTCTGAAGCCGCCAAAATTCACGAATACATTGTTAAACTTGCACTAAGCCGCCCCGAAATTTCTTTCAAGTTCATTAACAACAACCGCCCCGCACTTTCTACGCCCGGCAACGGTAAACTTTTGGACGTGCTTACCGGCGTTTACGGTACTGAAATTTCAAATTCGCTGATTGAAATAAATTTTAACGTCGAAGATTTTAAAATTAGCGGCTACATCGGCAAGCCAAATTTTTTAAAAAATTACCGCACTTGGCAAACTTTCATAATCAACGGGCGAATCGTCAACAACCGCACAATTTCAAAGGCGTTGGAAGAATCTTACCGCGCGTTAATTCCGAAAAGCGGTTTTCCTTTGGCAGTTTTGAAAATCGAAGTACCGCAAAATTCCATTGATGTAAATGTTCACCCGCAAAAAACCGAATTGCGCTTTGAAGACGACAACAAAATTTTTAAATTGGTGTATCGCGCAGTTCGTGAAGCTGTCTCTGAAAAAAAAGAAAACGCCGACAATCACGATTTAACCGAAATTGCCGCGCCGCCGGAAACTCCGCAGTACGAGCCGCTTAACCTTGAAGATTATTTCGGCAAGCCTTCAAAAGATAAAAAAAATTTCAGCGTCGAACAAGCGCGGGAAATTTTAAAGCCGCAGGAAGAAATTTTGGTTGAAAATATTCCCGTCGAAGAAAAAACTGTTGAAGAAATTCCTGTTGAAGAAAAAATAAATCCCCCGCCAAAAATTGAAAAACCTGTTGAAACGCCAAAAAAAAATAATTTGAAACTGCAACCGATTGGGCAAGTCAATTTGTGTTACATTGTCGCGCAGAGTGATTCAGATTTGTACATTATCGACCAGCACGCCGCGCACGAAAGAATTTTGTTTGACAGGTTAAGCAGTTACGCCGGGCAAATTCCCGCGCAAAGGCTTTTAATTCATCAAGTTTTAAAATTTGACGCACAAGAAACTTTGCTGATTGAAAAAAATTTGGAACTGTTTGGCAGTTTAGGTTTTACAATGGAGCCGAGCGGCAACAACGAATTTAGACTTGTCGAAGTGCCGGTTGACGCAGGAACTGCCGACCCTGAAATTATGTTGCGTGAAATTATTTCAAGCTTGCCGGAAATTGATACCGATTCTGAAATTGACGAAGCACGCCGCGCTGATATTGCCCGCAACATTCGCCAATTAGTTTTGGCAACCACGGCTTGCAAGGCGGCGATTAAAGCCGGACAAGAATTAAATTTTCAACAAATGAAAGTTTTGCTGAATGATTTAAGCCAAACGCCCAACCCGCATACTTGCCCGCACGGTCGCCCCACCATTATTAAATTTTCGTCAAAAGACTTAGCCAAAATGTTTAAACGTACTTAAGGCGGTGATTCAGTGGTTGAAATTATTATTGGTCGCGCAGGTACAGGTAAAACTTTTTATTGCCTCGACAAAATGAAAAAAATTTTGGCAACCGCGCCCCTTCAAACTCAAATTTTTTATCTGTTGCCGGCTTATCAAACTTACCGCGCAGAATTGGAACTTGCCAACATTACCGGCGGCGCAGTCAACGCCCGTATGTGCAGTTTTCAACGTTTCGCCAATCAAATTTTGGAGGAAGTCGGCGGCTCCATTATCCCGCGCATTTCTGAAATTGGACGCCGCCTTTTACTGCGCAAAATTTTAATCAATCGCTCCAAAGATTTACTGTACTATGAACGCGCCGCCAAACAACGCGGCTTTGTTGAAATTTTGGCTAAGGAAATTCAAGACCTGCGCACTTATTCAGTTGACGCAGAAAAACTTTCCGAGCTTGCCGCAAATATCGAAGATGACGAACTTAAAAATAAAATTCACGACCTTGCAATTTTGTATGAAGACTTCAGAAATTCTTTGGCGGGCAAACAAAATGATGACAGCGATTTAATCGAAAACGCCGCCGATTTAATTAAAAAATCTGCCGCAATTCGACGCGCCGAAATTTTTATTGACGGCTTTATTTTTTTTGACCCGCAACAAAGAAAAATCCTGCGCGAAATTTTTAAGTACGCCCAAAATGTTTATATCGTGTTGCCGATGGATACTAAAATTGACAGCCGCGAAAATGTCAAGGATGTTGGGATTTTTAACCGCGCTTTTAGGACTTTTCAAAATTTGAAAGAAATTGCAGCCGAAGTTGAAACTGAAATTAAAATTGTTCCTTGCACTTCGCCAAAACGTTTTCAAGCTCCCGCGCTAAATTTTTTGGAGCAGAATTTTTTTGAAAGAAATCTCAAAATTTTTGGCGCAGATACCGGCGATTTAAAATTTGTCGAGGCAGTCAACAAACGCGCCGAAGTTGAAGCCGTCGCGCAGGATATTTTGAAACTTCACAAAAAAAATTTTCACTTCAGAGAAATTGGAATTATCGCCCGCGATGAAGTTTACAGCGATTTAATCAAGCCGATTTTTGAAATTCACAATATCCCGTTTTTCATTGACGGCAAACGCGCCGCCGCTCATCACCCGCTCGCCGAATTGATACGCTCGGCACTGGAAATTTTGCGCGGCTGGCGTGCTGAATCAATTTTCCGTTGCCTTCGTACCGGTTTTTTCAACCTCGCGCAGGACGATATTGACTTGTTGGAAAATTACGCGCTTGAATTTGGATTGCGCGGCGAAAAAGTTTGGACGCAGGAAAATAATTGGCGTTGGTATCGCCACGGCTTGGAAGATGATAAAATTTCCGATTCTGAAAGTGCGCGCCTTGAAAAAGTTGATAAAATTCGACGCGCCGCAATTCAGCCGCTGATAAATTTTTCTGCCGCCGTCAAGAAAAAAAATTCCGCCCGCAATTTAACCGCCGCACTTTATGAATTTATCGACAGCCTTAAAACTTATGACAAATTGTTTGAATGGTCGAAACTTGAGGAAGAGCGCGGCAATTTGGCACTTTCACGGGAACATTTGAAAATTTGGGGCGATATAATTTCTCTGTTTGACCAAATTGTAGAATCGCTGGACGAAAATTTAATGACTGCGCGGGAATTTGAATCAATCGTCAATGAAGGGCTTGACGCCTTGCAAATGTCGTTAATTCCGCCGGGCGTCGATGAAGTTACAATTTCTGATTTTGAACAAAATTCTTTGCAAAATTCACGGGCGATTTATATTTTGGGATTCAGTTCAAGCAGTTTCCCAAAACGCACGATTGAAAAAAATTTACTTTCAGACGCCGACCGCCTGCACTTGAATGACAGCGGCTTGGAAATTCCAAAGGGCGGCTCCGACGTAATGTTGGCAGAAAAATTTTTGGTGTACCGCGGCTTTACCGAGGCGAAAAATTATCTGCACATTTCCTACCCGCTTGCAAATTCTGAAGGCGACGCAATGACAGCCGCCGCACTTTTCGACAAACTTAAAAAAATTTTCCCAAAAATTAAAGTAGATTTTATCAAGCTGGAAATTTTGGAAAGTATCGGCAGTCAAATTAATTTTGCCGAAATTGAAAAAACTTTGTCGAAAGACTCCGCCGAAAAACTTTACGCGCCCAATAAAAAAATGCGCGGCACTGTTACAAATGTTGAAAGTTTTAATCGTTGTCCGTTTCAATATTTTGCAAAGTACGGCTTGAAACTTGAGGAACGCCGCGAATACAAAGTTAAGCCGCCGGATATTGGAAATATTTTGCACAGCGTAATGAGTCAATTTGGCGAACGCCTCAAAAAAGAAAATCGCCGCTGGTCTTCGGTTGACGCCGCCGAACTTGAAAAAATTGTTACTGAAATTATCGACAGCCTTACACCGAATTTGAACAATAAAATTTTGCTAAGTTCAAACGCCCTGAAACACCAACGCGACAGAATTAAAAAAGTTGCTTTAAATTCTCTGCAACGTTTGATAAAATTTGACGCCGTCAGTAAGTTTCACCCCAATTTTTTTGAAGAAACTTTCGGCGGCAAAAGTCAAGCGTTGATTTATGATATTGCGGGCGTTAAAATGGAGCTTACCGGCAAAATTGACCGCGTGGACTTTAACGAGGACGGAAAATTTTTTCTGATTATCGATTATAAAACCGGCGCGGCGTACCTTAACTTGACTGAAATTTATATGGGCGTCAACTTGCAACTGTTGACTTATTTAATGGCTGCCAAAAATCTTGAAATTGTCGGCGGACGCGCGCCTGCGGGTATGATGTATTACTTTTTGAAATATCCCGTGAAAACAGTTGAAAGTGCAAATTTGGCGGCGGGCGAAGTCAACAAGGCTTTAAAAATGGCGGGCTGGACGCTCGACGATACAAAAGTTATCAAGGAAATTGACGGCTCCGACGAAATGGAATTTTTGAAAGTTCACATTACAACAACCGGCAAGATTGACGGCAAAACTAAAGATAATGTAAAATCTGCCGCGCAGTTTGAACGGCTTTTACAATTTGCTGAAGAAAAATTGCAAACTACCGGCGAAAAAATTTTGCAGGGAAATATTTCTGTCAACCCTACCAAAACTAAAAAAAGCGACGCCTGCAAGTTTTGCATTTACGGCGAATTGTGCGGCTTCAACGCCGATAAAAATTCTGAAATCATCGATATTGACGATAAAAAAATTTGGGAGATTTTAGGGAATAGTGAGTAGGGAATAGGGAGTAGATTTTTTACTATTCCCTACCCACTACCCACTATTCCCTAATGAGCGACTGAAAGGAGCGAATTAAATGGCACAACTCGGAGACTTGGAAAAGATTTTGGCGGCGGCTAAGGAAATTGGCGAAAATTTTCAAAAGGAAGTGGAACAACTCCGCGAAGAAAACGAATTGCTGAAAATCGAAGTGGAGGAACTGCGCGACGAAAATAAAATCCTGCGCGACGAAAACGAAAAAATTTATATTGAAATGAATCAACTGCGCAACGCCAAAGAAGAAATTAAAGTTGCAAACGAGGCTTTTTCAAACAGTTTAAGCCATTTGGTAAAACAGCTCGAAGAAGAACACGCAAAAACAATGGGGCAAATTAACCAACGCTTGAATGACGGACTTCAAAAATTCGTGGTGGATTATGTAAATAAAATTCGCGGCGAAGCTGCAGATTCCGAAGAAGTTACCGAAGTTGACACGCTGGATAAATATTCTGATTCAAACACTGATATTATCGTTGAGGAAGAAACCGCCCTTGAAGTGCAAGATAAAGCCAAAAAGCCAAAAATGCAGTACGCCGCCTTTTATGCTGAAGAAGCCGAAGTTGAAAAAGATGACAACGGCAACCCAATACAAATGAAAAATTTGGTTAAGCCGCACAAAAAATAAAAGGGAGCGAAAATTATTGAATTTCGGAAAAATTTTTGTTGGAATTATAGTTGGAATTTTTATGTTGACGGCTGAAGCCGCGCCTTTGGAAAATGTAACATGGACAAGTGAAAATTCCGGCTTAAACCCCGGCTACACGGTTGAGCCTTTGCCAAATACCCGCCCTGTACCGGAAGGCGACGTTTTGCCGAATGTTACCGCAACTTCAGCTATTGTAATTGAGGCGTCAACAGGGCACGTCATTTACTCACGCAACCCCGATGCGCCAATGTTCCCTGCAAGCACTACAAAAATTATGACTTTGATACTTGCACTGGAACGCGGCGGGCTTGATGATATTGTTACTGTCAGCGAAAATGCTTTTAACGCGCAGGGCTCGACACTTTGGCTTGATACCGGCGAAAGAATACCGCTGCAAGATTTATTGTACGGTATGATGTTGGTTTCAGCAAACGATGCCTCCGTTGCAATAGCTGAACATATTGACGGCAACGTACCGAATTTCGCCGCACATATGACACAAAGAGCCGCCGAACTCGGCGCAACCAATACCAATTTCACAAATCCGCACGGCTTGCCCGACGATAACCATTACACTACCGCCCGCGACCTTGCACTTATCACAAGGTACGGCTTGCAACTGCCCGGCTTTGAAGAAATTGTTACTACAACCGAAATGGCGTTTGGCTGGATTCACGACGATAACAATAAAACAATTCGCACTGAAAACCAGTTGCTGTGGACTTACAACGGCTGCAACGGCGTCAAAACAGGCTACACCGAACGCGCGGGGCGTTGCGTTGTTTGCTCGGCTAAGCGCAACGGGATTCAATTAATTTCAGTTGTACTGGACGGGCTTTATATGTGGAACGATTCAATTATTTTGCTCGATTACGGCTTTGAAAATATCAGCACTGAAACAATCGTAAAACCCGATGAAGTTGTAAAAACTTTGCCGATTATTTCCGGGCGCAGAAAATCTATGCCGGTTAAAACCGCCGGCGAAATTATCGTACCGGTTTTCAAAAATGATGACGCTTACCAAATTAATTATGATATTCCGGAAGTTTTGAACGCGCCAATTACAAACGGCGAAACTGTTGGAAAAGTGCGCGTAAATATCGACGGGCGGGAAATTGCAACCGCTGATATTGTCACAACTGCCGATGTCGAACAAAAATCTTTCTTCCGATTAATACTGAAAACTTTCCAAGAAATTTTTGCATAAAAATAACGGGCTGTCGAAATTCGGCAACCCGCTTTTTTAGTTTTGAAATAATTTTTAAGCTTTATTAAATTTATCTTTGCCTTGCTTGCAGCGCGGACATTTCCAATCTGCGGGCAAATCTTCAAATTTTACGCCGCCGTTTTCTGCCGGGTCGTAAACATAGCCGCAAATTGAGCAAATATATTTTCCGGTTGCCGCCTTTGCAACAATTTCTTTTGGCGGAATGGTTTTTGGCGGATTATCCAAATCGCAAATTCTTTTAGCCTCAAGATTTTCATAGCCGAGCGGCGTATGTGTCGAACAGTAAACAGTTTTATTGTTGCGAATAAATTCACGAACGCGATTTAAAGTTTCACGCGCCGCGGCTAAATCTTCAAAGACAACGGACAATTTATTTTGGTAAAGTGCCTCGTCGGTGTAGGTTACATCGCCGTGAATCAGATAATTTAAATCGCCGTCCTCAACAATTACAATGCTGTTGCCTTTGGTGTGGCCGACTGCTTGAATGTAATAAACGCCGTCAGCAATTTTTTGACAGGCAGGAAAATTTTTGTACGCGCCGTCAGTGAAATCTACAGGAATAATATTTTCGCCCGAAAGTTTCATTGCCTCGGCGTCAGGTCTGCCGATATAAATTTTGGCGTTGGGGAAGCTGCGCAATTCGCCGGTATGATCTTCGTGCTTGTGCGTTACCAAAATTTTTGTAACTTGTTCCGGCTTGTAGCCTAAGTCTTTCAGTGCGTCAACGTAACTTTTAATTTTCGTGCCAATAAAAATTTGCGTCTTTTCGTCAAAAGTTGAATCGGGATATTCGGCGGGTAAACCGGTATCAACCAAAATAACTTCTTCGCCGTTGTCGATAACGAAATTTTGCAGGCAGGAGCGATATTTAATTTTGGCGTCAAATTTTTCTGCGCCGTCTTCGCCGCCCATTGCAAAGGGTTGAGTCATAAAGCCGTTTTCGCAAAATTTAACCGCCTTGACTTGAATTTTAGTTTTTTCTTGAAAAGCAGATTTAGGTTGCCCGCAAAGTGGACACGTCCAATTTTCAGGTTCGGAATCAATATCGCCAACATATTCATAGCCGCAAACGGGGCAAACATAAACTTTTTTACCGGTGTTGTCAATTTTGGGCGGGTTGTACTTTTTGAAAATTTCTTCAATGACTACGCCGTGATGACCTTCCTGTTTGGCGAAAATTTCCATTTCGTCAGCTGCCTCGGAAAATCCCGCCGCGCGTACTTTGTCGGCAAGTGCTTTAATTTGTTTTTCGCCGGCAATTTCAGCCTTTTTGACTGTTTCAAGCAACGCCCAAAAATCTTTCGGGTATTTGCCGTTCAAAATTGCGTAAAAGCCCGCGTGTACCGCCTCTTGATTCGCAGATTCAATCAAAGTTTCTGCAACGTCGTCAAGTCCCTGCTCCTTCGCCAAACGTGCAAGCGCGTAGTACATCATTACGCCGTTAGCTTCGCCCTGCGCGAGTGCCGCAACAGATTTTTCAAGCGGCGTGCCTTTCGTTAAACCGTACAAACTCATTAAAATCTCTCCTAAAATTTTTTATATATTAAATTTGTTTAGCAAGCCAATTTTGTTTGCCAATAAGCTGAATCAATTCAAGTTGCTGTTGAGTTTCATACATATCTTTTTCTTCGTCTTTGTAGTATTCGCTCAAAATTGCAAAAGTGGTTAAATCTTCCTGCGCGAGTTTTACAAGGTCGGCAAGCCATTTCAAGCCGTCAATAGAAACTTGCAAATCGTACTTGAGAAATTCTTCGGCGTCTTTGCAAACGGGCGCACATTTTTTATCTTCAAGTTTAACTTCGCCGCCCAAATCAATAATTCTGTCAATGCACTTGATGACGTAGCCGCGCTCTTCTTCGGCGTGTTCAGCGTACTTTTCGGCAAGTTTGGTTAAGCCTTGACTTGCAAAAATTCTGGACTGGATTAAATGTCCGTCTGATTATTGGTCAAGTTGAGTAACAATCGTTTGTAAGCCTTCAATAATTTTTTCCATATTTTTTTCCTCCCAAAAATTTATTTAAAAATATTTAATTTAGATAAACCGTTTCGCAAATTTATCGCGTCGTACGGCATATGTTCAGCGATTGCCAAGCCGACAATTTCCGCAACTTTGTCAACGTCTGATAAAATTCTTATCACGTCATTTAAATAAAGTTCGCCCATTGCCGCGCCATATTCTTTTTTTGTAGTATGCGGCTTTGCACAAGTATTTGAACGAAAATCTTCTCTGTCCAAAACGTCTAAATCAAAATGCACTGCAATTTTTTCAATTTTATTTTCAGAAATCCATTTCAAAATAAATTCGCTGTCATTTTTTAAATCTTCTGGCGGCGCAATTTTTATTCCCAATTCTTTCGCGGCTCTGTCAATATGCCTCAATTCTTTTTCAATCAAGCCTGCATAAATCACGCGATTTTTTTCTACAGGATTTTTCATTTCTTTAATAAAATCTGATTTTCCGTAAGCAATTAAAGTAGCCAAAATCATTTCGTGATTGTGCGTTGTATCTTCAACGGTGGAAATATCGGGGTGAGCGTCCAACCAAATTATTCCGAAATTTTTTCCATATTTTCCGCTCAAATAATCAAATGGAGCTTGCGAAATTGAACAATCGCCGCCAAGTACAATAATTTTGTCTGGCGATTTTATTTTTAAAATATTTTCAATCTGCCTTATTTGAAAAATTTGCACTGATTTTCCTTCAGTTCCGTCCTCAAGCGGCAATTTTTTTTCAAAATTATCATCAACAACAATTTTAAAAGTTTCTGCAGTATTTGAAGGCGGCACGATATGTGACAAAAGTTCTGCACCAAAATAATAATCGGGATTAACTCCGCCTTGCCAAATTGGTGCAATAAGTCGAATGGTTTTCATAAATTTTTACCTCTTCAAATTAAAATCATAACCAATTTGCCGAGCCAAACTCAATTCTTGACACATAAACCAGCCGTCAGTGCATTTTCCTTCGTCATTGAAATGCAAAACTGAAATTTCTTCCCAATGCACGCGCTTATTTGTCGCAGGAGCTCCTGCAAAATTTCCTGAATGTAACGCCGTCATAAAATATTTCATGATAACTGTATTTTCATAAGCGACAACATCAGTAGTTTCTGCAGTTTGTTCAGTCAACGCCGAAGAAAGCGGTTTCCAGCCGACCTTTAACCATTCGACAAAATTTCCTTTTTGTGGAATTGAATCGCCTGTCATTTCATACAAATCTGCAAAACCTGCACGATTTATTTTGGCGTCAGGCGTGAGAAGTTTTTGCATTAAATCATAATTTTGATTCGGCATTGCATCTTCAAGCAAAAGTTTTGCATTTTTGATATTTTCTTCAATCTTGCTCATAAATGCACCTCCCAAAATTTTTTCAAATTATAGCACAAAAAAATCTCCCGCAAAAATTTTTTAACTTTCAATCGCTTTTTTAAAAGTATTCAAAGTATTATCTGCACCTTGAGCCAAAAATGCTGTATCCGCGCCGACTGCCAAAAAGCTTACGCCCAAATCCGCAAAATGTTTAGCTTGTTCAGGCGTCAATGCGATTGTACCGACGATTTTTCCCAATTCCTGAATACGTTTAATCATATAGTCCATAGCGTTTGCAACTTCAGGATGGAAAATATCAATACCATGCCCCATTTCAACCGCCAAATCTATTGGACCCAAGAAAATTCCGCCGATGCCGGGTACTTTTACAATATCTTCAAGATTTTCTATGCCTTTTGGACTTTCAATTTGCGGCAAAATGCAAATTTCATCAACTGCGCGATCAAGATAATCAGCGTGACGACCATAATAACCTGCGCGAACGGCTGTAGCACCAAATCCACGATTGCCACGCGGCGCGTAGCTTGCCCAGTACATAATTTTTTCGACTTCTTCGCCCGTTTCAACTTTCGGAATGATAATATTTTGAACGCCCGCATCTAAAAGTTGTTTAAAAATTCCTGTACCCGCTTCAGGGACTCTTACAACAGGTGTCATATCGAACGGCGCAATAGTGCGGCAAATTTGCAGAATTGTTTGTACGGTATGTTGTCCGTGTTCGCCGTCAACAAAAAGTCAATCGTAATTTGAAGTTGCCAAAATTTCTGCAACGTCCGGCGAAGTTGTTTCCATTGCAACGCCGTATTGTAAAATTCCCGCTTCTATGCCGTGTTTAAATTTGTTGTGCAGATAATCTTTCACCATTGCCATAAAAAAAAATCACCTCGTAAAATTTTTTCTAAGAATAGCACAAAAAAAAAGCGCGTTGCGATTAACAACACGCAAATTTTTATAAATTCAGTTCACAAGTTTTAATTTTTGTAAAGATATTTTTTCAGCGGCTCCGGTACAGATTTTTCAATAAGTTCTACAAATTCTTTTTCTGAAACCGGCATTGGTCTTGTAATCATTTCGCCAAAAGTGCACATTATACCGTAACAGTAAACCCTTAAAAAAATTTCAATATCCGGCGGCAAAGTTTCCAAATGGTTAACGCGCTTGATATAATCCGAAAAAATTTTTAAGTTAAAATGTGCCACGTAACCTGTAAAAGAACAGGGACCGCTTTTGAGATTTATCAGATTTTTTAAAAATTCCCTGTTGTCCAGAAAATATTTAAATCCGTCCTCCAAAGAATCTCGCCACGTGTAATTTTCGCCGTCAACTTTGCCGACAATTTTTTCTGCAACCGTTGCATAAATCCACTCACTGAACCTCCCACGATTAAAATCGCGGGGTTCTCGGGACTAGTAAATAATTTTACTTCATTACCGAGCTATCCCCGTAGTTCCTACGGTTTAGTGTGTTCGTACACTAGTACTTTTACTCCTCCGATGCTATACGAGCAGAAGTTGACACACCAACTTGATTCTTGCTAAAAAACCTGTCAGTCATTTCGGTTTTTATATTCGCAAGCTTCCCCTTCCTTCAGTATTTCTTTAGTTGCAAAAATATTTTAGCATAGTAGAAAAAAATTGTCTATATTGCGCCGCCTAACTCACGACTAAAGTCACGAGTGTGCGGCGGCGCGTTTATCAAATTGTATTTGTCTTGAAAGTGGTTGTAAAAAGTTTTGGAAGTTAAGCCGCAATTTTGTACAATATCTTTGATTGTAATTTTGCCAATAGGCTTGCTTGCAGAAAGTTCTTTCAGCGATTCGGCTATAACTTCTTTTGTTGTCATTCGGGTAATCATTTGGTGTCTTAGTCCTCAATTTCAGCAACGACTCGCGCAGGTAAACCGCTGAAGCCTTTGACATTGACGGGGTAAACGTGAATTGTTAAATTTCCTTGTACGTTCAAAAGTTTATCCAAGTTCACAAGATTTTCAACGACGAAAACATTTTTCTGCGCGCAGAAATTATCTGCCTTGTTATGTTCGTCGCCGTGACGCAAGCCGCGCATATCAATCCCTATCATATGAATTTTTTTCTCTGTCAACGCCTCGATGACTTGCCACGAAATTTGCGGGAATTTTTCATTATAATCAGGCGTGCCGTAGTCAAATTTTTCACTGACGCCGGTGCGCAGTAAAACAAAATCGCCCGCTTGAATTTTTTCAAAGTCAATCTGTTCAGCCGTAACTTCGCCAATTCCCGCGCCGCTGACGTCAAAAATCACGCCGCGACTTTCGGTATAATCCAGCGAAAAACTTTTTCCCATTACGTCAAAATGTGTTCCCAAATGTCCTGTTGACATTAAAATTTTGTCTTTGTCATTGAAATTTTTTATCCAGTTTTCAATTTTGCCGCGCGTCAATTCGTAAGTTAAATCGATTTTCAATTTATCAATCCTCCGTGTACAAACGTTTTAATTTCTTGTGAGTTATCCAAAATGCAACGGCTAAAGGAATTGCCGCGCCCAGCCACGCCATTGGAGCCGCCAAACACGCGCCCAAAAATCCCCAATACTCAACCAAAACTACAGCTGCAACTATTCGCATTACCAATTCAACCGCGCCCGCGAAAGTTGGAACCAACGCCTGCCCTAATCCCTGCAAAGTAAATCTGAAAATGAAAAGCAACGCCAACGCCCAATAACTTAAGCCGTTGACTGTCAAAAATAATTGCCCGTATTCAACAATTTGATCCTGCCCTTCGCCGACAAAAAGTTTGATAATTTCCGAGCCGAAAAAAATATTGAAAACCGCAACCGCCAAACTGAATGAACAACTCATCCATACAGTTTTTTTGACGCCGTCATTAATTCTTTCAAATTTTTGTGCGCCGAAATTTTGCGCCGTGTAAGCCGCTATCGCTACGCCGAATGACATCATCGGCATTACGGCGATTGAATCAACCCTTTGTGCCGCCGCGTATGACGCAACCGCAACCGGTCCCAATCCGTTCAATGCAATTTGTAAAACCACCGCGCCTATCGCTATTATCGAAGATTGAAAACCCATTGGCAAGCCAATTTTCAAATGTTGCCAAATAATTTTTTTGTCAAAGTACAAGTCTTCCTTTTGCACGTGCAGGAGCGGAATTTTTTTCTTAATGTAAATCGCGCAGATTATATTACCGAGAATCAGTGAAACAATCGTAGCCTTAGCCGCGCCTGGTATTCCCAAATCCAACAAAATTATTGCAACCGGTTCAAGCGCAATGTTTATGCAAAGTGTAGTTGCTTGAATGATTGTCGGGGCGCGGCTGTCTCCAAGTGCACGAATTAAATTTGACTGCATCTGTAACAAAACAAATCCGCCGACGCCGCCATAAATTATTACAATGAAACTGTAAGCATTATCCAAAATTTCAGGCGGTGTATCCATAAAAATTAAAAGTTCACGGCAATAAATCACGCCGATTATCGCCAAAACGATTGACATTATCACAGATAAAACCGTACAAACAACGACGCTGTATCTTATTCCCGCGTAATTTTTCGCGCCGAAACATTGACCGGTATAAATTGAAAAGCCGCTCGTTGCGCCCATTACAAAGCCCAACATCAGAAACATTAAACTGCCCGTACAACCGACAGCCGCCAACGCATCGACGCCCAAAAATCTTCCAACAATCAGCGTATCGACAAAGCCGAAAAGTTGCTGAAAAACATTTCCCGCCAACAACGGCAAAGTAAAATAAAAAATCAGTTTCGCAGGTTCGCCTTCGGTTAAATCTTTGACGGCACTGCTTTTTTTATTTTCGTCCATTGCAGTTTAAACCAATACCGCGGCTTTTTTGGCGGTAAAATGTTCCTCGACGCGCATTAACATAAAGCAATAATCTGACAGGCGATTTAAAAATAAACCGTCGACGCCGTGAACTGCCTCAAGTCTTGCAAGTACGTAAAAATTTCTTTCTGCGCGACGAATTACGGTACGCGCCAAATCCAACATTGCGCCCGCCTTTGTATCGCCGGGAATTACAAAATTTTTCAACGGCGGCAAATTTTTATCCATTTCGTCCATTTCGTCTTCAAGTTGTTTAATGTCAGATTCTGTAATTTTGGCGGGGCGATTTAAGCTTGCAAGATCCGCCATTAAGCGCGGCAGAATTTTTTGTAAGTCATAAATTTTTTGTTTGACGGCGGGAATTTCGGAAAAAGCGCGCGCCATTGCAAGGGCAGAATTTGCCTCGTCAACTGCGCCGTAAGTTCCAACGCGGGGAGTATCTTTGTTGATTCTTTCGCCGGTAAAAAGTGAAGTTTCGCCGCTGTCTCCTGTTTTAGTATAAATTTTCATTTTTTACGCTCCAAACTGTTCAATTTCGCTGAAGAAGATTTTAATTTCACGGGCGGCACTTTCGGGGCTGTCGGAGGCGTGCACGGCGTTTTTGGTTACACTTTCAGCAAAAAGTTTTCTGATTGTACCTTCAGCAGCCTTGGCGGGATTTGTTGCACCGTTAATTTCACGAACTTTTGAAATAGCGTTATCACCGCCGAGTATCAACGCCATTAGGGGCGCGCTTGTCATAAATTCTACAAGGTCGGGGTAAAAAGGTTTTTCGACGTGTTCGGCGTAGTGAATCGCCGCAATTTTTTTATCCATTTGCATAACTTTTGCCGCCACGATTTTTAAGCCTTCAGATTCATAAATTTTCAAAATATCGCCCGTGTGATTTTTGCCGAATGCATCCGGCTTGATAAGTACCAAAGTTTTTTCCATTTTTAAATTTCCTCCTCAAAAATTAATATTCCGGCGTTTGCTGATTTAATTCAATAGCGGTAACTGTGCCATTGTTTACAATAACAGAAAGAATATATTTTGTATCTTCGTCAACAGGTTCAGACCAGCTGTATTTTGTGCCGCTCCATTTGTAGTAAAAATATTTTTCATTGGGGTTTATATGTTTTTCCTGCGTTACAGTTTTATAATCTGCGCCGTAAATTGAAATAACTTTGCTAAGCGGCATACCGACATAAACGCCCGCGGGAGTTTTCCAGCCGTTGTTGGCGGTTGTTACAATGTAGCGAACTTTTTTACCCAAAAATCCAATTTCAATATCGTCGCCGTATTTTATAACGTCAGAAACAAGTTGAGCCCAGCCGCCGGGCTTGCTTGTAGGCTCGCCGTACATTTTTATAACGTCATTGTAAGCCGTGTTGAGTTGCAAGCCGCCCAAATTGAACTCCGATAAATTCATTGCAAAACAAGTATTTAACAGAATTGACGCCGTTAAAACTGCCGCCATAAAAAATTTTTTCATAAAAATACACCCCCTAAAAAATTTTGCAGGCGTTGATAACTTCTTGAATTTGCTCGGCAGTCAAATTATCGCAGTGAAAACCGCCCGTGCAAATTGTAACCGCGTTGTATTTCCTGCAAAAAGTTTCTGCCAAATATCGACAAATTTTTTCGTCTTTGTGTCCTGTAACATTTAACACCGAAGAAGTACAACTAATTTCTGTATCGTCGCGCAGGGAAGGGCGCGGAATTGCCAAAACTGCGCTGCCAATGTGCGGTTTATCGCCGCCTGTAACCAAAATTAAAATATCTTCGCCTACAGATTTTATTTCAAATTTAATTTCGGCAAATGAAAGTTTCTTGGTAATAATTTTTTCAACCTTCATAATCAGGAACCCATTTGCGCGGGTCAACTTCCAAAAATGGAGCGCGTTTAAATTTTTCCTTCATATCAAAGGGAACTGTACAATCAAAAATAGTTTTGCAGGAAATTCCAACGTCACGAATTGAAGGCGAATATTGCGGATTTGAACTTGGGTCTAACGGGTGGCAACGCACGCCCGGGATTGTGATAATATCCCTGTCGCCCTGAAAGCGCGTATTCATTGCCCAAAGTACGTCGTTTGTATCGAAAATGTCAACGTCATCATCAACCAAAATCACGTGCTTAAGTTCCGGAAAAGCCGAAAACGCCAATAACGCCGCCTGTCGTTGCTTGCCTTCGTCAATGTGATTTTTTTTGACGCATTGCAGAATTGCCATATATTTGCCGCCGCCTGCGCGATGAGAATAAACATTTTTGACTTTGCCGGGCAGTGCCTTATCAAGCAAATTTAAAATTGAAGCCTCTGTAGGAATCCCCGCCATATTTACGTGCTCTTCAGAAGGTCCAATACAAGTTTGCATAATTGGATTTTTTCTGTGAGTAACTGCTTTAACTTTCAACAGCCAGCATTCGTGCGAGGCGGGACCATCATAACCTGGAAATTCAGGCATTGCAAAGCCGGTGTGTGTATTCTGGTCTTCAATGACGTGGTTGCTTGCCGGTAAAATTTCGCCTTCAATAACGTATTCAGCATTGGCGATACAGTTTTCTTTAATCGTCAAACAATGTGCAAGTTCGACGGCTTTTTTTCTAAGTGCACCGGCGATTGAAAGTTCATTAAAGCCGAGCGGCGTTGTTGGCGGCTCAAAACAACTTGTAACAGAAATTGCGGGGTCTACGCCTATTGATACCGAAATTGGCAACGGCTGATTTAATTCTGTTGCACGCTCCGCCATTGCGCCTATATGACGCGAGCCCGGCTGTAAAAATATTGACAGTTCGTCTTTTTTCTGTATGCACATTCTGTGAATTGTAACGTCTGAAAGTCCCGTGTCGGGGTGCGTTGCGTAACACATTCCCAGCGTTATATAAGGTCCTGCGTCTTGCGGCGTATTTGTCGGCGCGGGCAAAAGTTTAAATAAATCAAAATCTGCGTCCGTTGCAAGGTGTACAATTTCTTGAACGGGAGCTTTACCTTCGACAACAACCGGCTGAATAGGATTATTCGCGCAGTCTTTGATTAAGTGTCCGAGTTCCTCTTTCTTGCAACCAAAAAGTTTTGCAACGCGTTCGCGGCTTGCCATTAAACCAATTACAACGCTTGCATTTGGAAAACCTTTGATATTGTGAAAAATCATTGCAGGACCATCAATCGTAGTTGGACGCGCAACAGTGCCGCCCGCTCCAATGTAACGATAAACGCCCGAAAGTTCAGCCGCGGGATTTACTTCAACATCAGTTTCAATCAGCTGATTTGGAATTTTGCGCAGAAATTCAAGCGCGCTCCTTAAACTGTCTACCATTTTAACACCGCCTTTTTGTTTTTAGAAAAAAATTTTTGTGTACTTGCGTGTACACTGACGCTTGAAAATATTTTTGTGTGCTTGCGTGCACACTGACGCTTGAAATTATTTATGTTGCTTAAATAACCAATCGCGCAGGGCTGAAATATTGTAAGCAAAGCTCCAAGTGTACATATGGTTACCGCCCGCAAAAACCGTGTAATTTATATTTGCGTGTTGACGTTCCAAATTTTTAACCTGCTTGTTGAGTTCGGCAACGGGTAATTTGCTGTTCCAGAAATTTTTATTGCGTGCAACTTTCGCGCCGAGTTTTTCCCAACGTGCAACGGCGTCATTCATTGCAGGAAAAGCCTTTGTATCGCCTTCACAAACTACAATCCACAAATTTTTATTTTTCAAAACTTCCATTTCGTCAACATTCCATTGACAGGCAACCAGCAACTGCGCGGCGAAAAGGTCGGGGTATTTATCGCTAATCGCAATATTTGTCATACCGCCTTGAGATTGTCCCGTGCCGTAAATTCTATTTTCGTCAACGCCGTAATTTTTTATCACGTCAAAAAGCAAATTGATTATCAAAGTCAAGCCGTCAGTCCAAATATTTTCGTCAGTCGTCATCATTCCGAGCTTGTCAACTAAATCTGCCGTATATTGCGGCGCGAGGATTATACATTCTTTATCAAGAAAACTGGTTGCGCCGTTGCCTTGAAAAAGCGGCGTTGTAACTTCGTTGATATTTGCGCTTGCGTCAGCCACGAAAAACAGCAGCGGATATTTTTTATTTGGGTTGTAATTTTTGGGCAGATATAAATTGTAAGGCATAGAATTACCGGTTGCAGGGTCGGTGTACGTGAATTGTTGAAACTTTTCAATTTCCGGCGCAGAAATTTTTGTAACGGATTTTTCACTCGGCAAAAATTCTGTGCCGTCAACCGCCTTGATTGTGTTAAGTTGTTTGACTGTAAAATTTAAATTCGGAAGTTTTCTGTCTGAATGCATGGGCGCGTCTCCTGCGCGAGCAGAATTATTTTTGGGGCGGTCAGGTTTTTGATTTAAATTGCCGTCAAAGGCAGTATTGACATTTGCAAATTTTAAAATGACGTAACGACCGGCTTTACTTTTGTTGGTAATTTCCGGCTTGTCGTTGACGTAAACCGCAGAAAGAATTTTCCCTTCAACGCCAAAATCTGTAGCGTAAAGATTTTTGTAGTCAATTTTTTTTGGATATTCGAGAATCGCGCAGGAAATTTTTTCGCCGTCGCCGTAAACTTCGGCAATTCCCGTAACACTCAAAATATTTTCAATCTGTAAAACTTCAGCAGAAATTTTTTTGTCGTACACAAAACCGCCCGCCATTGCAAAACTTGTACCAACTAAAACAGCCGCCGTTAATTTTTTCCACTTCAATTAATCATCTCCAAAAAAATCAGTGATATTATCGACAATCCCGCTTGAGTTATCCTGCCTTGCAATCTAAGACGCGGGCACCATTGAACGAATCCACGCGGCGAAACTGTCGGGGTTGCGCGTTTGAATCAAAACAATTCCGGGACCTC
>JAFSZS010000089.1 GCA_017455645.1 Selenomonadaceae bacterium
AGTAAAACTGGAAATCCAGCCGCTGGACGCTTTTTCCATTTTATATTCGGTGTAGTCAGTCCACGCCACCAAATGCCCGTTGTCAACAATGTATTCTTCGCCGTCGTCAAGATTTATTGGATGAATGACGCCGTAACTTGAAATAAAAACAATCCCGCGCCCGCGCACATTCAAAATAAAAAATCCTTCGCCGCTCAAAAGTCCCTGCGCCAAATTTTGCGTCTTAGTTTCAACCTGTACGCCTTCGGTACTTGCCAAGTAGCCGTCCTTTTGAACTCTTAAACCGTACGAGCCGTCCAATTCAACATCCAAAATTCCGCCCGGCAACTGATGACCGATTATAACTTCACCCGCGCCGCGATTCGCCGCCAATTCTTGAAAAAACATACTTTCGCCGGATAAAAATTTTCTTGCAAGCCCGCTTAAAATTCCGCCTTCCATTTTGCCTTCAACGTCAATATTTGCACTCATTGCGATCATTGCATCAGATTCAGCCTTGATTTTTTCGCCGCGCTGTAATTGAAATTTCACAACGGGAAAAGCTTCAGGGTACAAGATTTCATACTTCATTTTTTTTGCTCCTTAATTATTTTTCACTTTCAGTAACAGATTTAACAACGCTGTCCAAAATACAAGTCGTCGTAACGCCAACAACCAAAGGAACTGCAGAGGCAACAGCCGCGCCTGCTCCCGTTGCAACCAATACGCCGCCTATTCCGGTTGCCGCCAATTTTCCTACAGCTGCACTTGTGGCTCCCGCCGCTCCAATACCGGCAACTTTTGTGGCAGATTTTTTTATACCGTCTTTCAAGCTACCTTTGGTTATTTCGGCAACTTCACCGGCTTTTTTAAAAAGGCTGTCAAATTTGGATTTTTCTTTTTTTTGAAGTAATTCAAATTGCGGCATTTCTTCCACCTCCAATTTAGGGAATAGGGAATAGGGAATAGTGGGTAGTGGGTAGTGATTAGTGATTTTCACTTTTCCCTTTTCACCCTTCACTCTACACTAAATTTCAAAAGGCGTTGCACTCATAGAAAGTTTTGGATTATTTTCACGTATCCAGCCCAACGCCCATTCATTTTCAACCAAAAGCACGGGATTTTCTATTCTGTCAGTAACAAACATTCCGCGATTTGCGCCGCGCAAGGTTGCAGGTGTAACTTTTTCGCCGCCTTCAAATTTTAACCAACGTGCAACTTCAAACGGTAACATTGTCAGAAAAACGTCAACGCCGTATTCAGCTTTTAATCTGTACTGCAAAACTTCAAATTGCAAAGTTCCGACAGTTCCCACAATATATGAATCATTGCCCATACCGACGGGATAAAAAAGTTGAATTGCGCCTTCCTGCGTCAACTGCTCAATTCCCTTTGCAAATTGTTTACGCTTCATTGTATCTTTGGCAGAAACGCGAGCGAATTTTTCCGGCGGGAAAGTTGGAAATTCTTCAAACTTAAATTTGTGCGCGGCGTCAGTGATTGTATCGCCAATCCCAAAAATCCCCGGGTCAAACAATCCTACAATATCGCCCGGAAAAGCTTCTTCGATAATTTGCCGCTCCTGCGCGAGGAATTGTTGAGGTTGTGCAAGTTTAATAATTTTGTTGGAGGGCGCGTGCCAAACTTGCATATTTCTTTCAAATTTTCCTGAACAAATTCTGATAAAAGCCAGCCTGTCACGGTGCGCGGGATTCATATTCGCTTGAATTTTGAAAACGAACGCAGAAAATTTTTCATCATTGGGCTCAATAATTCCATCGTCAGAAAGGCGCGGAGCGGGCGGCGGAGCAAGTCTCAAATATTCTTCCAAAAAATTCTGCACTCCAAAATTTGTCATTGCCGAGCCAAAAAAAGTTGGTGTTAAATCGCCCGCGTCAATTTTTGCCTTGTCGAATTTTTCGCCCGCCTCGTCAAGTAACATTAAATCATCTTGCAGCGCGTCAAAATTTTCCTGCCCAATTCTTTCAATAAATTTTTTATCGTCGGGAGCAAAAATTTCTGAAATTCTTTCACTCTGCCCGTGCGTTGTATCTTCAGCAAAAAGTTCAGCGCGGTTTTTCTGCCTGTCGTAAACGCCCAAATATTTACCGTCAACACCAATAGGAAAATTCATAGGATAAGCACGAATACCCAAAACATTTTCCACTTCGTCAAGCAAATCAAGCGGAATTTTGCCGTACCTGTCCAATTTATTTATGAAAGTGAAAATTGGTATTCGCCGTTCTCTGCAAACTTTGAAAAGTTTTTTTGTTTGCGCCTCAACGCCTTTTGCCGCGTCAAGTACCATTACCGCACTGTCAACCGCCATTAATGTTCTGTAAGTATCTTCAGAAAAATCTTGGTGCCCGGGCGTATCCAAAATATTTATCCTGCAGCCGCCGTAGTCAAATTGAAGTACCGAACTTGTAACTGAAATACCGCGTTGCTTTTCAATTTCCATCCAATCGCTTACAGCGTGGCGTTGAGTTTTTCTGGATTTAATCGAGCCCGCCAAATGAATTGCGCCGCCGTAAAGTAAAAGTTTTTCTGTCAAAGTTGTTTTGCCGGCGTCCGGATGTGAAATTATTGCGAACGTCCGGCGTTTTGATATTTCTTCGGTTAATGTCATTTACAACACCTCGCGCAGGTTTTAAAATATTTCGATTAATGATAACAGCAAAAAAATTTTATGACAAGATTTTTTTAACGGCTGAAATTTCGGCAAATCTTGAAAATTTCGGGGAGCAAAAAGTTTTTTGATATATTTACCTTAAAAAGTTTTGAGAGGCGGCTTGTCGGGCATTACAGGCGGCTTAAAATCGATTTTTAAAGTACTTGGAGAAAATTAAAATGGCAGATTCAAAAAAATTTTCGACAGATTTTTTTAACGGCTGAAATTTTGGCAAATCTTGAAAATTTCGGGGGTAAAAAAGTTTTTTGATACATTTTTCCCTAAAAAGTTTTGAGAGGCGGCTTGTCGTCAATGTCAGGCGGCTTAAAATCGATTTTAAAAGCACTTGGAGAAAATTTAAATGGCAGATTCAAAAAAATTTTCAACAGATTTTACAGAAGGCAGCGTACCGCGGCAACTGATAAAATTTGCAATTCCGCTGTACCTGTCAAACATTTTGCAGATTGTTTACAATGTGGTTGATATGGTAATTGTCGGGCAAGTTTTGGGCAGCGTCGGACTTTCGGCGGTTGCAATAGGCGGCGATGTTACAATATTTCTAACTTTCTTTTCAATGGGTTTTTGCGGCGCGGGTCAAGTTATCATTGCGCAACTTTTGGGCGCGAAAAATTCTCACGCACTCGGAAAATTTATTGGTAATATGTCAACTTTTTTATTTGCGGGCGCGTTGATTTTATCGCTGATATTTTTAAACCTGCGCGAAGAAGTTTTGGAACTGATGAATACGCCTGCTGAATCATTTGGCGAGGCTTTATCCTATGCAACGGTAACAATCAGCGGGATAATTTTCATTTACGGCTACAACGCGGTTAGTGCGATTCTGCGCGGCTTGGGCGATTCAAAACACCCGTTTATATTTATCAGCATTGCGGCGGCGTTGAATGTTTTGCTGGACGTGGCGTTTGTAATTTTTTTGGAAATGGGAGCAAAGGGCGCGGCACTTGCAACGGTTATCAGTCAAGGCACAAGTTTTATAACCTGCGTAATTTTTTTATACAGACGTCGCGCAGATTTGGGCTTTGAAATTTCGGCGAAAGATTTTTACACGCCCGACAGGGAACTTTTGACAAGATTTATAAAATTAGGACTTCCAATGGCGATTAAAAGCGCGTCAATTCACATTTCAAAAATTTTTGTAAGTGCGTGGATAAATTCATTCGGCGTTGCCGTTTCAGCATTTGCGGGCGTTGCAAACAAAATTAACAGCGTGGCAATGTTACTTTCAAACGCGCTGACAATGGCGGGCTCGTCAATGGTCGGGCAAAATATCGGCGCGAAAAAATTTGAACGTGTCACAAGAATTTTGCAGGTTATGTTTTCAATCACTTTGACAATTTCAAGTTTAATGGCGGTTACAATTTATATTTTTCCGGCTGAAATTTTCGGCGTCTTCACTGACGATAAAAAAGTTATCGCCATCGGAATGGAATATTTGCCAATAGCGGTTTTAATGTTTTTCGGGAGTGCTTGCCGTTCGCCAATGGGCGCGTTGATAAACGGCAGCGGCAACACGGCGGCAAATTTTTTAACTGCGCTTTTCGACGGGATAATTTTAAGGATAGGACTTTCAATATTTTTTGGTTTAACTTTGGAAATGGGATATTTGGGATTTTGGCTCGGCGACGCGCTTGCAGGTTTTACGCCGCTGGTAATTGGCGCGGTACTTTATTTTTCCGGCAAATGGAAAGTTTAAATGTATCGCTAAAAAATCAATAAACACGGCGGCGAATTTTTTAACCGCGCTTTTCGACGGGATAATTTTAAGGATAGGGCTTTCAATATTTTTTGGTTTAACTTTAGAAATGGGGTATTTGGGATTTTGGCTCGGCGACGCACTTGCAGGATTTACGCCGCTTGTTATTGGCGCGGTACTTTATTTTTCCGGCAAATGGAAAGTTTAGCGTCTACAAAACTGCAGGAATAAGTTTACGTTTGCAGAATATTTTTGAAAAGAAATTGCTGAAAGGCGGTTAAAAGATGAAGAGAATTTTTTTGGAGGAAATTTCTGAAAATGTAGAAATAACCGGCAAAGATGCAAATCATTTGGCAAATTCCCTGCGCGCCAAAAAGGGCGATAAAATAATTGCCGTTGATAAATTCGGCAACACGGCGACGCTTGAGCTTACGGATTTTGATTCAGAAACAATTTACGCAAAACGTATCAGCGAAATTAAACCGGCTGAAAATGTCAGGAAATATATAACTTTGGCGGATTGTTTACCGAAGCAAAATAAATTTGATACAATCGTTGAAAAGGCAACAGAATTGGGCGTAGACAAATTGGAGCCGCTGATTTCAGACAGAACCATTGCACGCCCGGGAAATTTCCGCGCCAAAACAAAATTGGAACGTTGGCAACGCGTAGCCAAAGAAGCCGCCGAACAATGCGCCCGCGATACTTTGCCGGAAATTGGCAACATTCAAGAACTTACAGATTGGCTTGCAAAAATTTCTCCTGCGCTCGGCAACTTTGAAAACGGCAAATTCAACGGTCAAGGCGCGTTGCTTTTATTCTGCTACGAAAAAGAAACTGAAGATAACCTTTCCGAAATTTTGGGCAAATATAAAAATTTCGACGGCGATAAAAACATTATAATTCTTATTGGACCGGAAGGCGGCTTTTCCGAGCGTGAAGTGCGCGAAATAAAAAATTGCGGCGGCGTTAGTGTAAGCTTGGGCAAAACTGTTTTGAAAACTGATACCGCGGCAATTTCTGCGCTTGCCATTGTTCAATATGAATTAAATTAATTTGGGGGAAAAATTTTGAAGGTAGCCTTTTACACTTTGGGCTGTAAAGTCAACCAATACGAAACTGAAGCAATGCAAAAACTTTTCGGCGCGGCAGGTTACGAAATTTCAAGCGAAATTGAAACCGCAGATGTTGTGATTGTGAATACTTGCACGGTAACTTCATTAAGTTCTCAAAAATCCCGCCAAATGATAAGACGCGCGGCGCGGGCGAATGAAGACGCCGTGCTTGTTGTAGTTGGTTGTTACGCGCAGAATCAGCCGGAAGAAATTTCAAAAATTGAAGGCGTCGATATAATTATTGGAACTGCCGAACGTACAAAAATTGTTGAACTTGTCGCGCAGGTTTTAAAAAATCGCAGTGAAAAAATTTTAACTGTCGGTAATGTTGAAAATATTTCTGAATTTGAAGAGTTACCGCACGCTCCGCACCGTACCCGCGCCTTTTTGAAGATTGAGGACGGCTGCAATAATTTTTGTTCGTACTGCATAATTCCTTTTGTACGCGGCAGAGTTCGTTCGCGCAGTCTTGAAAGTATCCGCGCCGAATGTTTGCAACTGAAAAATTCCGGCTACAAGGAAATTGTTTTGACAGGTATTCACATTGGCGCGTACGGCAAAGATTTTAAGGACGGTACAAATTTAGTTGACGCGGTTAAAACTGTGCTTGAAACGGCTAATCCTGCGCGCTTGCGTTTAGGCTCGCTTGAATCTGCTGAAATGACGGACGAACTTATAAATTTAATGAAAAATGACAGCCGCATTTGCAACCACGTACATTTGCCCCTGCAAAGTGGCAGTGATGAAATTTTAAAACTGATGCACCGCCCCTACACCACGAAAAATTTTTCTGATTTGACGGCGCGGCTAGTTGCCGAAATTCCAAATATTTCAATCGGTACAGATTTAATTGTTGGTTTTCCGAATGAAACTGAAGAACTTTTTGAAAAGACGATTGAATTTATAAAAAGTCAGCCGTTCAGCAAAATTCACGTGTTCCCTTTTTCATTGCGTGAAGGAACGGTTGCCGCCGGTATGAAAAATCAGATTGACGCGCAGACAAAAAAAATTCGCGCAGGGCGTGCGCTTGAAATTTCAGCTGAAAAAGAAAAACAGTTCGCCGAAAAATTAATTGGGCAAACTGTAGAAATTATCGCCGAAACTGAAGAAAACGGCTTGATTGACGGCTTAACAAAAAATTATGTGCGTGCGTATATTCCCGCCAATGAAAATATTAAACTCGGCGAATTTGTAATTGTCAAAGTTGAAAAAATTTTTAGAAACGGTGTTATTGGTGATTACAAAATATTATGTGAATAGGCGTAATTAAAAAGCGTGTCGCCGTGTTCACTGTCCACGAAATTTACAAAAGTAATTTTACTGCGAATAATATTTTCAAAGTTAATCCCGCGTTTAGATTTAACCGGGATTTTCTTTTTGAGTTCAAGCCAAACTCTTTCAAGATATTTTGGGCGCACGGAAATTTTTTCATTGACAGTCAAGCCGGTAACAATGTGATAGGGCATTGATTCGAGATTTGAAACGTAAATTTTATGATGGTTGATAAAAAATTTTTCAGTACGGATAATTCTTTTGAAAACCGTCTGATTAATTAAAACGTTCACATCTCCGGAAATTATAATATCGTCGGCATAGCGGGTGTAGTTGGCTGATATTTTCTCGGCAAGTTTTGAAAAGCGGTAGTCTAGATTTTTGCATACCAAATTTGAGAGGAAAGGGCTTGTTGCTGCACCTTGCGGCAGATGATTTTCTTTAAAGCACCACTTTTTAATAATTTTCAAGAATTGTGAATCAACATTGAAACTTTTCAGCGCGGTTTCAACTTTTTTGAAAGTGATAGTGTCGAAGAAGTCGCGCAAATCATAGCGAATAAGATATTGGTTGCCGATATGAACTTTGGCATTGTCAACGATTGAAACTTTCTTTTTAAAGGCGGTCACGCAGGGGGCAATTTCAATGTTCAATTCGTAAAGGTCTTGCAGTATAGCTTTTTGAATTGAAAGTGTAGTATCATCGGGAATAAAGATTTTACGTTTGCCGCCGCTTTTTTTAGGCAACAGAATTTTTTTATATTTTGGAGTGGATTTAATTTCATTTGTGAAAGTGTCAATGTGCAAAACAATTCCCCCTAAATGCAAAAAAAGCGACTTACAGCCGCAGTTGAAAAGATTAAGATATTCAATCTTGCCTAGATTTTTTGGACTAAGACAATCAAAAAATACTCAAATGATTGTGCTTACAGTTTTTTGAATATGCACGCAGTGCCCGCTTTGCCTTGCGTTTTGTAGTCCCTATTGCTAGGGGAAGTTCTAACGAACTAATCAAAAGCCCTAGGCTCAAGTATTTTAATGTTGTAAAAAGAAAATGTCAAGCTCTAGCAGATTCTAGGCACCAGTTCTCCAGCGGGCATATCGACAATTCGCAAGCCTCCGATATTTGTTTTTATTCCTACCTTGCCTGCAAATTTTTCTGTTACGTTGCCGATAACCACCGCGTGTTTACCATAATCAAAATTTTTCATAATGTCAAGAATTTTTTCGGCAGAATCAGCCGGTACAACGGCAATAATTTTGCCTTCGTTGGCAAGTTCGAGCGCGTCAAATCCCAAAATTTCACAAACGCCGCGCACTTCTTCACGAATTGGAATTTTATTTTCTTTCAAAATAATCCCAACATTAGCCGCCGCCGCAATTTCATTCAGTACCGCCGCAATTCCGCCGCGTGTGGCGTCGCGCAGCATTGCGATTTTCGGCTCAACTTTCAACATTTCAAAAATCATTTTGTTAAGCAGCGCACAATCAGATTTAATATTTTCCGGCAATTCCAAGCCGTGCCTTTCAGCTAAAATTGTTGCCGAGTGGTCGCCAACAGTACCGGAAATTAAAACTTTCATACCTGCGCGAACATTCTTTGCAGAAATATCAACGCCGCTAATTAATTCACCAATTCCCGCCGTGTTAATAAAAATCCCGTCAGCTTGTCCCTTGCCAACAACTTTTGTATCGCCCGTAACAATTTTAACGCCCGCTTCATCAGCAGCCGCCGCCATTGACTGTACAATTTTTTTCAAGTCGTCGAATTCAAAGCCTTCTTCGATAATCGCTCCAACCGAAATATATTTTGGAACCGCGCCCGTAACTGCCAAATCGTTTACCGTGCCGCAAATTGACAGCTTGCCGATATTTCCGCCGCGAAAAAAAAGCGGGCGTATTATGTAGCTGTCAGTTGTCATCGCAAGGTTGCCGAGTTTTGCGCCGTCGTGCAATTCGTTCAAAAATTCATTGTCGAAGGCGGGTAAAATTATTTCTTTGATTAAATCTGCAGAAAATTTGCCGCCCGCGCCGTGCGCC
Source organism: Selenomonadaceae bacterium (assembly GCA_017455645.1). Lineage (GTDB taxonomy): Bacteria > Bacillota > Negativicutes > Selenomonadales > Selenomonadaceae > Quinella. The sequence goes on from JAFSZS010000089.1 coordinate 8,791, forward strand.
ATTGTTATTTTTTTGCTCAAAAAATTTCACCTCAACTAGATTTTTTCTTTGCAGAAATTTTAAAGGTGTCCCATTCTGCCTTATGAATCAGAATTGCTTTTCCGGCGTTTATTAAATTTTGTGCAAATTCGCTTACCAATCTAACCAATTTCAAATCTTTTGAAATAATGTAATGCATACCGCCTTTAGAAATGGAATAGGTTTCTTTTATAAAAAATTTTCCATTTTCATCTGTGTAGGCGTTCAAAAGTTTTTTGTTTTCTTTAATTAAAATTTTTTCAGTTAATTTTTTTGACATAGTTACAACTCCGTAATTTTAGGAAAATTTAAAATTCCCATATTTGTACCACGCCGCGCAGACTCCCTCAACCGAAATCATACAAGGTCCGACGGCGTGTAACGGCTGGCAAGTTCTGCCAAAAAGTTTACAATCTGTCGGCTTACAAATACCGCGTAAAACTTCGCCGCAACGGCAAGCAGTATTTTTTTTGACAGGTTTAATTTCAAGCGGCAAAATCTTTTCAATGTCAAAATCTGCAAATTCTTCACAAACTTTCAAGCCGCTTTTTGGAATTGTACCTAAGCCGCGCCAATCTGCGTCAACAGTTTCATAAACCTGCGCGAGGATTTTTTGAGCGGCGATATTGCCTTCGGATTTTACAACGCTTTTATATTCGTTGGAAACTTCGGCGCGTCCCTCGTCAATCTGCCTTAACAAATTTATCAACGCCAATAAAATTTCTTCCGGCTCAAATCCTGCAACAACAGCGGGAACTTTCAAAAATTCAAAAACTTTCGTACCCGTTACAACCGCAACATGCCCGGGCAATAAAAAGCCGTCAACTTTTACAGCTGAATCAGCAAGCAACATTTTCAGCGCGGGCGGAACCAATTTTTGTGCAGAAAGGAAATATAAATTTTTTAAGTCGGCGTTTCGCGCAGAAATAATTGTAGCGGCAGCAGTCGGCGCGGTTGTTTCAAATCCTACCGCCAAAAAAATTACGCGCTTGTTTGGATTTTCAGCCGCAATTTTCAAACAGTCCAGCGGCGAATAAATTATTTGCACATTTGCGCCCGCCGCCGATTCTTCAGCCAAATTTGAAAAACTGCCCGGTACTTTCAACATATCGCCAAAAGTTGCAATTATCGTGTCGGGAAGTTTTGAATATTCAATCGCCTTATCAATAAAATCATCGTTGGTAACACAAACAGGACAGCCGGGACCTGATACCAATTCAACATTCGGCGGCAAAATATTTCTGATACCTGCGCGAAAAATTGCAACGGTATGAGTGCCGCAAACTTCCATAAAGCGCAAATTTTTTTTACCCTGCGCGAGGGTTTTAATTTTGTCAATCAAACTCATAATGAAAACACCGTACGCGGCGCGCCGTTCATTTCCGCTATTAAAGCGTCGCGCAGTTTTAATTCTTCTTCGTCAATAATCTGCATTGCAAAGCCCGCGTGTACCAAAACATAATCGCCAACTTTCGCTTCAGGCAACAACATTAAACTTGCCGAACGTTTCACGCCCGCCCGCTCCACCGTTGCCAAACTTTCTTTCACTTCGATAACTTTTGCCGGAAATGCCAAACACATTTTTTTTGCCTCCCAAAAATTTTTCAAGTTACAATTCAATTTCAAAAAAAATTTTCCTGCCGAATACAAACTTGCAAGGATTTTATACACGAATTATAATATTTAAGTTTGTGAAAGGAGACATTTATTTGACGAATGAAAATTTAGCGGCTGAAATAATAAAAAATTTGGGCGGCGCGGAAAATATTCAAAGTGCGGCAAATTGCATGACGCGGCTTAGAGTTCAAACTTTGGACAAAAATAAAATCGCAGTCGACGCTTTAAAAATTTTGGAGGGCGTTTCGGGCGTTTATGACGCGGGCGCAGAATTTCAAATTATCCTCGGTCCCGGCAAGGCTACAAATGTTACAAATTCTGTAAACGAAATTTTGAGCCAAAATAAAAAGCCTAAAATTGGCGAAGCTGAAACGATTCAAGCCGAAATTAGAGCGAAAAACGCAACGCCCGCAAAACTTTTCTTAAAAAAAATCGCAGGAATATTTTTCCCGTTAATCCCGGGCTTTATAGCTTGCGGATTAATCACGGGCGTTATTGGCGTAACTTTGAAAATTTCGCCAGAACTTGTTGACGCGCCAATGATAAAATTGCTGTCGGTTTTCGGCAACGCGGTTTTTTGGGGAATGAATTTATTTGTAGGGTACAACGCGGCAAAAGTTTTTGGCGGTACTCCAATTTTGGGCGGAGTTTTGGCGGCGATAATGACGCACCCCGCGCTTGCAAATGTAAATATCACGGGCGAAAATCTTTTACCCGGGCGCGGCGGAATTATTTCTGTAGTTTTGGTTGCGGCGTTTGGCGCGTGGCTTGAAAAAAAATTGCACAAAATTATTCCTGAAATGTTTGACTTGTTTTTAACGCCGTTGGTAACAGTTTTGGTTGCGGGAATGGCGGCGATTTTCATTTTGCAACCTGCGGGCGGCGCAATTTCAGAATCTATAGGCGCGGCGGCAACCACTGCGATAAATTCAGGCGGCGCGGCTGTAGGATTTGTTTTGGCGGGAATGTGGCTGCCTTTGGTAATGTTCGGCGTCCATCAAGCTTTAACGCCAATTCACGTTGAGTTAATTTCGCAGTACGGCAATACAATTTTGTTACCAATTTTGGCAATGGCGGGCGCGGGACAAGTCGGCGCGGCGGTTGCTGTCTACTTCAAAACTAAAAATAAATTTCTGAAAAAAACTGTAGCCTCGGCGTTGCCTGTCGGTATGATGGGAATTGGTGAGCCGCTGATTTACGGCGTAACTTTTCCGCTCGGCAAGCCTTTTATCGGCGCGTGCATTGGCGGCGCGTTTGGCGGAGCAGTTCAAGCGAAATTTGCGGTAGGCGCGGCAACTTTGGGAATTTCCGGCTTGCCGCTTGCAGCTACTACAAATAATATTCCCGTTTATCTTTTGGGCGTTGTAGTTTCATACATTGCGGGATTTTTGGCAACGTGGATTTTGGGCTTTGACGACCCTGCGGAATAGGGAATAGTGGGTAGAGAATAGGGAGTAGTGATTTTTTATGATAAAATTTATAGACGCGGGCGAAAGTCACGGCGCGCGGCTCGTCTGCATTTTGGAAGGTATCCCCGCCGGTTTAAAAATTAACAGCGAATTTATCAACAGCGAACTTGCAAGGCGTCAAGGCGGCTACGGGCGCGGCGGGCGTATGAAAATTGAAACCGACAAAGTTATTTTAAGTTCCGGCGTGCGATTTTCTGAAACTCTCGGCAGTCCAATTACTTTGATTGTCGAAAATAAAGACTTTGCAAATTGGCAGGAAAAAATGAGCGCGGAAGGCGAAATTTGCGGCGAAAAAGTTACAAACGCACGCCCCGGGCACGCAGATTTAACCGGCGCGGCAAAGTACGGCAAAACTGATATTCGGGATATTTTGGAACGCTCCAGCGCACGTGAAACAACCATGAGAGTTGCCGCGGGCGCACTTTGTAAAATTTTCCTGCGCGAATGCGGAATTGAAATTTCAAGCAAAGTTTTAAACGAAACTGAAATTATAAAACGTATCGACGCGGCAAAGTCCAACGGCGATACTTGCGGCGGGATTTTTGAAATTAAAATTACCGGCGTACCCGCGGGATTGGGAAGTTACATTCAGTGGGATAAAAAAATTGACGCCAAATTTGCGGCGGCGATAATGTCAATTCAAGCGATTAAAGCTGTGGAAATTGGCGACGGCTGGGCGAATGCTCAAAAATTCGGCTCTGAAGTTCACGACGAAATTTTCATTGACGAAAATAAAAAAATTTACCGAAAAACTAATCGCGCAGGCGGGATTGAAGGCGGTATGACGAACGGCGAGCCGGTTATAATTCGTGCCGCAATGAAACCTATTCCAACTTTAATGAAACCGCTGAAAACTGTTGACATTGCTACAAAAATTCCAACCACTGCAAGCAAAGAACGCAGCGATACTTGCGCAATTTGGGCGGCGGCGGTTGTCGGCGAGGCTATGG
>JAFSZS010000090.1 GCA_017455645.1 Selenomonadaceae bacterium
AAAGGCGGATTGGATTGGTGCTATCGAAAAATTAACAGTTATTTCGTTAATGTTTACAGGTTTTTCTGATGACGACGAAGAAAAAAGTTTAGAAGAGCTACTTTTGCAAGAAGACTGAAAAAAATAAAAAAGTTCCGGCAAAAGGCGGGGGCTTTTTTTATTGGAAAAATTTTTCTTACCAAAATTGGAATTTTCATTTACACTGATAAAAATTTTCCCGCAAGGAGGCAGAAAAGGAGAAATTATTATGACTGAAAGACAAGAGTTTCTTATGGCAAAGACTAGAGAATATCTTGAGTTACTATTAGATGTTGATAAATACAGTTTATATCCAAATGCCGGCGAATTAGAACTCTATAAATCATATCTTGCTGAACTTGCGCTTGAATTTCCAAATCAAGAAACATTGTCATTAGGTATAGAGTTAATGGATATGCTTTACAGAGCAAAAGAAAAGGCGGATTGGATTGGTGCTATCGAAAAATTAACAGTTATTTCGTTAATGTTTACAGGTTTTCCTGATGACGAAGAAGAAAGAAGTTTAGAAGATACATTTTTGCAAGAAGATTGAAAAAATAAAAAAGCTCCGTCAAAAGGCGGGGCTTTTTGGTTATCAGCTAAGTATTCAGATTAAGATAAATGAGCAGTGCCGTTGATTAAATCGACTGTAAAAAATCCTTCGTCGCAGCGAATAAGATTTACGGCGGTGTTGAATTGGCTAAGGCTCCACATTTTGCGAATTGGAATTTCCAAAATCGAACAAAGAATGACGCGGTTAATTGCGCCGTGCGCCACGATTATAATATTTTCGTCATGGTGCGCGGCGATTATTTTTTTTACGGCGTCAAAGGCGCGCGTTTGCAATTCTTGAAAAGTTTCGGCGTTTTTAATTTTGAGTTCATCGGGCTTGTTGAAAAAGTTGTAAAAATTTTGCGGGTCGGCTTTTTCAAACTCGGCTAAAGTTTTTCCTTCCAAATCTCCAAAATTTACTTCGCGCAGATTTTTTTCAAGTTGCACGGGCAAATTAAATTTTTTCGCCAAAATTTCGGCGGTAGTTTTAGCGCGGCTTAAATCGCTTGAATAAATTGCAGAAACTTTTTCCAGCGGGCAATTTTTCGCCAAAAGTTCAGCCTGCGCGACGCCTTCAGCGGTAAGCTCAATATCAGAATGCCCTTGTACTTTTCTAATTTCGTTCCACGCGGTTTTTCCGTGCCGCGTCAACATTATTTTTACCATTAAAATACCTCCGCAAATTTACAAACTGAATTTTGCAACGTCATTTTGCATATCTGAAGCCAATTCTGCAAGGGCGCGGCTTGCGTCTGCAATTTCTTCCATGGTTGCAGTTTGTTCTTGAGTTGACGCACTGACAGAAGTTGCGTGAGTGTTAGATATTTGGGTAGTTTCTTGAACTTTTGTAATTGCGCTTGAAATTTCGTGACTGCTTGCGCTTACTTCGTCAATATGATTCATACTGCGGCGCACGCTTACAGTTAATTTTTCAACTTGTTCTTCGATACTGCGGAAGGCGTCGCCGGTTTCCAAAACACTTTGCATACCTTCTTGGACGCTTGCATTTCCCTGCTCGATTGATTCAACTGCAGAAATTGTATCTTTTTGAATTGTAATGATAAGTGCAGAAATATTTGACGCCGCTTCGCCGGATTGCTCGGCAAGTTTTCTTACTTCATCAGCAACGACGGCAAATCCCTTGCCGTGTTCACCGGCACGCGCCGCCTCAATCGCCGCGTTTAACGCAAGCAAATTTGTTTGTTCGGCAATGGCAGAAATTGTACCGACGATTTTTCCGATTTCATCTGAACGCTTGCCCAAAGTTTCTACAACCTGCGCGGAATTGCTGACTTTTTCGGTAACATTTTTCATCATATCGATAGCAACATTTACTTTTTCCATACCGGCTTTGGCGTTGTTGGCACTGCTTACAGCCGCTTCGCCCATAACTGCCGCCTCGTTGTGTAATTCGTGCATTTTGCGGCTCATATCTTCAATATTATTGTGCAAAATATTAACCGTGTCAATTTGTTCAGCCGCCGCCGCCGTCATTTCTTCGGTATTTTTGGCAACCATATTAATTGAATCTGCGCCTTGATGTGCGCTTGCGGTTAACTCTTCTGAAGACGCTGCAACTTTTTCTGAACTGCGGGCAATTCCCAACAATAAATCTTTCAACTTTTGGCGCATTTCGTTAATACCCTTTGCCAAAATTCCAATTTCGTCCTTGGAGCGAATTTTTAAATCTTCAATTCTTAAATCGCCGCCTGCAATTTTTTCAACCGCGTTTACAACTTCATCAAGCATATTGATTATTTTTCTAATGAAAAAGTTTGACGCGCCCGCACAAATTAAAACAATCACGAAAAGCGCGGCAACCGTTGAAAATACAAAACTGTTAATGACTTCGTCCATTTCATTTTTTTGAGTGCTGACGCCGACGAAAAGCATACCGATAATTTGTCCCGCGGAATTTTTAAGCGGGCGGTAAGCGGCGTGGTGTTCTTCGCCCATAACATTTGCCTGACCAACAAAATTTTCGCCGTTCTTCAAAACTTTTTGGATAACTTCAGCTGAAGCTTGAGTACCTACGGAGCGTTTGCCTTCAGCATTTGTTACAGTTGTTGCAACGCGGGTATCGCCCTTAAAAATTGTAACCTTGCCGTCACAAACTGCACTCAATGAGTCAACAAGTTTTTCGTTGCCGTCAATTTGTTTATCGCCCTTGTACAGCAGATTATTTTCAATTCGCCAATCGCCGGCGTATTCGTAAGTTAAAATTTCATTCAAGGCTTTAACGTCAGATTCAGCCTTCATTTGCAAAGCTTTTTTGAAACCGTCGTTGGCACTGATATAGCCCAAAATTCCCATTAACACGCACGCAAAAATAACTACCAAATTTACCGCGATTATTGACTTAGATTTTAAACCCATAAAAATACCTCCTGCAACAGTGCCAAATTTTTTGTTAATAATATCACTGCCGGTAAAAAAAGTAAAAAAAATGCCCTAGATTTTTTCTAAGGCGTCAAGCAATTTTAAATTTTCTTCGTGCGAGCGAATTGCACTGCGCAAAAATTATCTATCCCCAATAAAATTTTTAAGATTACACTGGAAAATTTTTTTAAATTAAATTTAATTTTTTGAAGGCGTTGTACAATCCGTCGTCTGCAACAGCGTCTGTAACCATATCTGCCATAGCTTTAATTTCTTCGCCGCCGCTTGCAACTGCCACGCCAATTTCGCAGTACTCCAACATTGGAATATCAATCTTTGCATCGCCAAAAGCGATTGTGTCTTTTCTGTCTGCGCCGAGATATTTTAACAAAACTTCGATAGCGTGCGCCTTTGTGATATTTTCAACGCCTACATCGCCGAAAAGTGCAGTTTCGCCCGCGCCGCCCCATGTTCCAACTTTCAAATTTGGAAATTCTTTCACGGCGTCCAGATAATCTTGATAACTTTCCAAAATAAAGCTGACTTTGTTTAAATCGTCACGGTACAAATTTTTTTCGCCGAAAATCATTTCAGGGAAAACGTCACGAATTGTTAAACTTCTTGCGTTGTCTTTGCCCTTTCGCGCAGAATATTCTTGAATGATAGGCTCGCCGCGCGTCTCAAAATTTTCACTTGCAAAAAGTCCGGCGTTACTTTCAAGATAAAATTCAAGCTTGCGATTGTGCAACCAGTCAACAATGTGCTTGGCGTCTTCAGCAGAAATAACTTGGTGCATAATAACTTTGCCGTCGCTTTCAACGTAGGAGCCGTTGCCGCCAATCATTCCATCCAGTCCAATATCCCAAATATAATCGTAGACTTCAGCGCGGCTGCGTCCCGTGCAAATGTAAACTTTGTGTCCGTTTTTGCGCGCGGTACGAATTGCTTCGGTTGCTGAAGGCGGCAAAATATTTTCATAGGTTAAAAGCGTGCCGTCCACGTCGATAAAAATAACTTTTGACATAAAAATTTCCCCCTAAACAGTAATTTCAATTTGGTTATCTTCAAAGGCAACAACGCAACTTTCGTAATAGCCGTCGCCGGTTGTGCGAGGTCCGCTGATAACTTCGTAGCCGTCATTTTGGAGTTGCAAAGTCAAGGCGTCAACTTTTTCTTTGCTGCCGACGCTGAAAGCCAAATGTATAAAACCGGTACGATTCAAAGTTTTTTGGGCGTCGTCCATTTCCGGCTGGTTCATAATTTCCAGCCGTGCGCCGTCGTCAAAACTCAAAAAGTAGGATTTAAAATTTGTGCGCGGATTGTGATAAAGTGCGTTGGATTTTGCGCCAAAGTATTTTATAAAAAATTCCCGTGCGCCTTCCAAGTCATTAAAATAAATTGCGGCGTGTTCAATCTTCATAAAAATTACCTGCCTTGTTCTGTAATTTTGAATATTGTATCATTGCGGCGGAAAAAATGCTGTAATATTTTTTAAGAATTGCAAAAAAAATTAGCCTTGACGAAATTGCCAAAGCCGAAAAAGTTTGTAAAATTATTTTTTCTTTTTAGATTTTTTATCGCTGTCAGATTCAGGTGGCATTGAAAGATCTGTTGCGTCGCGGTAGGTTGAAACGGATTTTCTGTAGTCAATCAAATTATCTTCGTTAAATTCTGAAGTTATCAGCTGAATTGAAATGCAACGCCCGCTTCTGGAGCGAAAATAGGTAAAAGCCGTTTGCTCGTCAGCCGTAAGAATCGCCTCAACTTCGCCGTTATCGCCCTTAACTTCAATTTCCTTGGCAGTGATTAAAACTAAGCCCTTGTTGTCTTTGGCGACAGTTTCCAAGCCTACAAATTCATAGGCGTTATCTTCCCTTTGTTTTTCAATGTAGGCGTCGATAATTTTTTTCTTGTCTTTGTTGAAATCGGGTACTTTGTTTGTGTCGAAGGCGTCAAGCAAAATTTGGTAGCCGAAAATAATTTTCATACCGTCATTGGCAAAAACTAAAAGCTCGCCGCGTTGTTTCGGGTCTTCAAAAGGATTCACAACAACAATAGGCTTTGCGGGACAAATAATTTTAAAGCCGTAAACTTGACTTTCATATTCGTAAGCTTCATTGTCGGCGGCAAGTGCGGTTGCTGTCATTAAAGTAAAAATAAGAGTTGCCAATAGAAAAATTTTGCGCATTAAGTTTTCAACTCCAAATTAAAAAGTTTTTTCCAGCGTCAAATAAACTTGAATCAAAACAAGCGCGGCTTCTACGGCTTTTTCTTTAACTTCAGTGCGCGTGCCGTTAAATTTGAATTGTTCAACTTTGCCGCCGTTGTGTCCGCTGATTCCAATGTAAACGAGCCCGACAGGTTTTTCTGCAGAGCCGCCGCCCGGTCCCGCAATTCCCGTGATACTTACGCCAATATCTGTATTTAAAATTTGGCGCACATTTTCAGCCATTTCTCTTGCAGTTTGTTCACTTACCGCGCCGAAATTTTTTATTGTTTCTTCATTGACGTGCAGGACGTTAATTTTTATTTCGTTGGCGTAGGCGATAACCGAGCCTTTGACATAAGCCGAACTGCCGGCAATATTCGTTAATCTGTCAGTCAAAAGTCCGCCCGTGCAACTTTCGGCACAACTTATTGTAAATTTTTTTTCAAGCAATAATTTTCCAATTTCTACTTCCATTTTCATTGCTAGCTCCTTAAAATTTATTTTCTAATCCCTATTCCCTAACTTTTCAGCCGCCAAATCGTAAACGAAGCCGTCAAGAATTTTCACGCGTACAAAATCGCCGGCTTTACTTTTGTTATCGTTTTCAATGTAAATTTGCCCGTCAACTTCGGGGGCTTCTCGGTAAGAGCGTCCCTCGACAACTTCGGCAACTTCAGCATCTCTGCCTTCGATTAAAACTTCAAACTCTTTGCCTCGCAAACTTTCGTTGACTTCCTGCGAAATTAAACCTTGAATGCTCATCAATTCGTGGTAGCGTTCCTGCGCGACTTCCTCCGAAATTTGGTTTTCCATAGAAAAAGCCGGCGTGTCTTCTTCAGCAGAATATACAAAAATTCCAACTTTATCAAGGCGTTGTTCAATCAAGAAATTTTTCAGCGTTTGAAATTCTTCTTCAGTTTCGCCGGGATAACCGACAATGAAAGTTGAACGGATTGAAACGCCCGGAATTTTTTCGCGCAGTTTCTTTAACAAAGTTTCAATTTGTGCGCGGGTATCGGGTCTGTGCATGCGCTTTAAAACGCTGTCGGCGGCGTGTTGCAAAGGCAAGTCGACGTAATTGCAAATTTTTTCTTCGCTCGCAATCAAGTCAATCAATTCATCTGAAAAACTTTGCGGGTATGAATACAAAATTCTAATCCAGTGAATTTTTTTGACTTTGACAAGCTCACGCAACAAATCACAAAGTTTAACTTCGCCGTACAAATCCCGCCCGTAATTTGTGGAGTCCTGCGCGATAAGGTTAATTTCTTTGACGCCCTTTTCAGCAAGTCTTTCAACTTCAGCCTTAATATCTTCAATAGGGCGTGAAACTTGCCGCCCGCGAATCAGCGGAATTGCACAAAAGGCGCAGGCGTGATCGCAACCTTCAGCAATTTTAACATAGGCGGTATAATTCGGCGTGGTAAGAATACGCGGAGTTTTTGCGCTGTAAATAATTTTATCTTCGCCAATCAAAATGACGCGGTTGCCTTTCAAAGTTTCTTCGATAACTTCAATAATTTTATTCCAGGCGGTAGTGCCAACTATTGCATCAATTTCCGGCATTTCGTCCAAAAGTTCCTGCCTGTATCTTTGCCCCAAACAGCCGGCAACGATTAACGCGCGGCAGTTGCCGTTTTCTTTGTAGTCTGCAAGATTTAAAATAGTGGTAATTGATTCTTCCTTTGCTGAAGTTATGAACGCGCAAGTATTCACAATCAAAACATCTGCTTCAGCGGGATTCGGCGTAATTGTCAAGCCGTTTTTCTGCATAATTCCCAGCATTACTTCAGTATCGACAAGATTTTTGGCGCAACCTAAGCTGATTATTCCAACTTTCAAATTCAAAATTTTATCGCTCCCAATTAATACGAAAAATTTATATTATGCAATGAATTATATACAACTGCCGCCGAAATTGTCAATTTAGTTAAAGCGAACAGTTGTAACCCATTTATCCAAAAATTCGTGACGTTGTTGCTCGGTGTACTTGGGTGAATTTTGAAACAGTACCAAATTTTTTCCGGCAAAAGTTTTATAAGCCAAAGATTGGGGATTTGTCGAAAGGAAGTAAAAGCCGTTTTTCTGCAGGGAAATTTGGGCGTCATCACTCAAGAGCCAATCTGCAAAATTAGCCGCGGCAAGATTTTTTTTCTTGTCGGTTGTTGTAATTCCAATTCCGGTAATTATGCAAGCCGTGCCGTCTTCAGGGTAAATTATTTTCAGCGGGTAATGATTCTGCATATAGCGCAGAGTTTCACTTTCAACGGCAACCGAAATATCAGCCTCGCCCATTCCGGCTTGTCTTACGGGATTTGATAAAAATTTTGCGTACTGGACAACTTTTGGATGAATACCGCTCAAAATTTCGTAAGTTTTGGCGTCGCCGAAATTGCCTATCATTTGAAACATTAAATTTGACGAAGCGTCAGCCGCCAAAAAATCTGTAATTCCTATTCGCACATTTTTAGCAGTTGCCAATTCTTCCCACGTTGAGGGGATGGCGTGAATTTTGCGCAGGTAATCTTTGTTAATGCAAAAAATTATTGGATCGTACCAAACGCCTATCCAGCGATCTTGATTATCTTTGAACTGATTTTTTACAGCGTCATTTGTTTCTGAAATGTAAGGCGTCAACAAATTTAAATCTGCCGCCGTGCTTAAAATGTTGCTGTCCGTCAATATTAAATCTGCAGGTTTTTCGCGCAGATTTGAAATTAATTCATTGGGCACAACCGGCACGAAATTTACGCGTATGTGATTTTCCTTTTCGTACGTTTCAGAAAGAATTGTTACAGTTTCCGGCGGTAAAGTTGTGTAGGCTAAAAGTTCTTGCATTGGAACTTTGGAGATTTTTTTATCTGCGTCCGCGGGAAAAGTTGCGCCCGCCAATATCGCCAATATCAGCATGAATCCTGTTAAAAATAAAATCGTGTATCGTCGCATAATTTTTCTCCTCGCTAAAATGTTTTATTTTATTAATCGTCATTCTGCGCGATTTTTTCAGTTTAATTTTAGAATTTATTATAGTAAAAATCGCAGTTACCGGCAAGAAATTTTATTTTTTAATATGGGCAGGATTATTTTTGAGTTTGCAGAATAGCTTAAAAAACTGAAAATTTAGTTTGTTTGGAGGTATTTTTATGGCAGCTAAAAAAACCGGCGAAAATTTGGAAGAAATTAAAAAGCGTTTCCACAAAGACGAAGTTGACGCCAAAGTCCGTGAATTAATCCCCTATACCACGCGCTGGCACAATCTTTTTCACGTTGACGCGCCTTATTCGCTGATTAGCGACCCTAACGGCTTGGTAAATTGCAACGGCGTTTATCACATTTTCTGCCAATGGAACCCTGTACCGATAAATCAAAATTGGCACAAAAATAAATCCTGGATGCATACCGCCACAAAAGATTTTGTCAACTACAGCTACCCTGAACTTTCACTTTGGCCGGGCGACGAATACGACAAAGACGGCTGTCACAGCGGCTGCGGGTTCGTCGAAGACGGCAAAGTTCGCGTTTTCTACACCGCCAACTGTCGTGATGAAAATTATCAGCGCACGGTTGCACAGCGTTTCGGCACTTTGCAGGAAGACGGCAGCGTAGTAAAGGAAGAAATTCAAATTCACGGCAACCCTGCAGGTTATACCGCGCACTTCAGAGATCCCAATTTCTTCTATCGTAACGGCGTACGTTATTTTGCAATGGCGGCGCAACGTATGAGCGATTATCCCGCCAAAAGTTCACGCCCGACCAACGGCTGCGTTTTAATCTACAAAGAAAAATCTGAAGGCGGCTGGGATTTACTCGGCGAAGTCAAAACTGATTATTACGATTTCGGCTATATGTGGGAATGCCCCAACCTTTTGCAATTCGGCGATATGGACGTTCTGATTGTTTGCCCGCAAGGCGTACCGCACCAAGAATTGAAATATGAAAATCACTGCTTAGCCGGATATTTCATTGGTCATTTCAGCGTTGATTCTTTGGATATGATTCACGGCAAATTCCACGAACTCGACAAAGGCTTTGATTTCTATTCGCCTCAAGTTATTGCAAATGATTCACGTCACATTTTGATTGGCTGGATTGGTATGCCCGACCTTACAGATACTGTTGAATCTGCAAAAGACGGCTGGCTTTATACTTTGACAATGCCGCGTGAACTTATCCTTCATGAAGGCAAATTGCGTTATCGCCCTGTCGAAGAAATGAAGGCACTGCGCAAGGCTTATCAGTCAATCGACATTTTCAACACAACTCAAACTTCAGCACAATTAGCTAAAGGCAGTGAATCTGATTTAACAATAAAATTCGGCGCGGCTAGAAATGTTCAAATTGCGGTTAAATGGGGCGAAGAAAAATTCACAATGAGCTACAACCGCGACAACCAAATTATGACGCTTGACAGAAGCGGTATGAAACTCGGCGGTAACGGTATTCGTCCGTTTAGCGACGGCAAAAATACTGACGTTGAATTGAGTATTCGCAAATTCAAACTTTTTGCTAACCTTGATTTGCAATTCAGATTGTTTGTTGACAATTCCGCCATTGAACTTTTCCTGCAAAACGGCGAAGAAGCTTGCAGTATGCTGATTTATCCCGAAAACCCCGATATTAAACCTGTACTTGAAATTACCGGCGATAAAAATATTGAAAACATTTCCGGCAAAATTTATGAACTCGGCAGCTTAAATTATAAGTAAGAGGCGTTTACTTTGGAAGTTAGGATTTTTAATTTAGATTTAAGCGGCGTTGTAAGCCAAACTTTAAGAAAATTGGAAAATGACATTAATACTTTTTTGGCAACGCGTGAATTGGTTTCAATCGAGCAATCAGTTTTACCGGCAAGCGAAAATATTAAGCCGCGCCTTCTGGTTACCATTGTTGCCAAAAGAAAATCTGAAAATTAATCTGCAAAGAAATTTCAACCCGTCGAAAGGCGGGATTTTTTATAAAAAAAGGGGAAAAGTCCCGACTTTCGCCGAGACCTTTCCCCGCGCGTTTTTTAGTGTAACGCTAACCACGTGCTCTTGTTGCCAAGTTTACTTCTCGAGCCACTTGCAAATGTAATGCCCAACTACACTTGCTGCGAGCGAAACTAAGAATGTAATAATCACTGTATATCCCTCCTTCCCGTAGCCGGTTTAGGAGTGGCAACGCCGGAATTTTACAATAAAATGGAAACTATTTCAAGATAAAATTTTTCTTGCAAATTTTAATTTAAATTGTTATAATTCAAACGTAATAATCACAGTATATCCAATTAAAAACGCCCGATTGCCCATCGGGTTTTTTTAATGCCAAAAATAAATGCTCGTCGAAAGGCGGGATTTTTTTTACTTGACTTTCTTTTAAAAAATTTTAACAAAAAACGAGATAAAAATTCAGAAAATACTTTCATTTCAGCAAAAGTTGTGGTAGTATAAACTTGCTACAAAAATACGAAAATTTTTTAGAAAGGAAGTTATTTAATGGCAACCCTGCTGGAAAAGACACGGAAAATTAACAAGTTGCTGCAAAGGTCGGAAAATGTTGAGTATGACGGAATTTCAAAAGTACTTAGTAATATTCTTGATGCAAACGTTTACATTATGGACAAAAAAGGCGATATTTGCGGCTACGCGTTCACTGACAATTTTGAGTGCGAATTGATGATTGATAAAGTTATTCGCAAGGGCAAATTTCCAAAACAATATGTGCGTTGGCTGAATCATTTGGAGGAAACTCAAGCGAATATGCGTACAAAAACCGGAATGTGCGCCTACGAAGAAAGAAAACCCTGCACTTTCGACGGCAAAAATACAACAGTTGTACCAATTTACGGCGTCGGGCGCAGAATCGGCACTTTGATTATCGCCCGCTATGACGATGATTTTACTGACGACGATTTACTTTTGGCTGAATACGGCGCAACAGTTGTTGGTATGGAAATGCTGCGCGACCATACAGAAAAAATCGAAATTGAGGCGCGCAAAAAAGCTAATGTACAAATTGCGCTTGCAACCTTAAGCTATTCAGAAACTGAAGCCGCCATAAATATTTTGGGCGAACTCGACGGCAACGAAGGACTTTTGGTAGCGTCAAAAATCGCTGACCGCGTAGGAATTACCCGCTCGGTTATCGTCAACGCCCTTAGAAAATTTGAATCAGCCGGCGTCATTGAATCAAAATCCCTCGGTATGAAAGGCACTTACATTAAAATTCTCAACGAATACCTTATGGAAGAAGTTCAAAAATTAAGCCGGTAAAAAAATTTTTCTTGCATTTAATTTTTTGGCAGCGTCAAAAATCGCTGACCGCGTAGGAATTACCCGCTCGGTTATCGTCAACGCCCTTAGAAAATTTGAATCAGCCGGCGTCATTGAATCTAAATCCCTCGGTATGAAAGGCACTTACATAAAAATTCTCAACGAATACCTTATGGAAGAAGTTCAAAAACTTAGCCGGTAAAAAAAATTTTTCTTGCATTTATTAAAAAGTTTTGTTACAATCCTTTCAAATAATTTTTGAAGGGATTTTTTTCTTAGGTACAAAGGAAGGTGAAACATCATGGCAGGAATAATTGGCGGTGTTAATCACTCAAATACGATTTTAAATCAGATTAGCAACGCGGCTCAAAAAACTTCTCAAATTCTTTCTTCCGGTTCAAATTTACCGCGCGCTTCGTATAACAGTTCGGCTTATTCCATTCTTCAAAGAATGAACGCCCAGACTAACGCAACCGAGCAATCTATTCAAAATACCCAAAACGCAAGTGCTATGATGAAAACTGCGGCAGGCGCAACGGCAAATACTGTTGACGCGCTGACTTCAATTCAACAATACCTTGTAAACGCCGCCAACGGTACAAATTCTGATTCAGACCGCGCGGCTCTTCAAGAAAATATAAACCAACTTGTACAACAAATTGACGATAACGCCCGCGTTGAATATAACGGTATGAATTTACTTGACGGTTCACGCGAAGGCGTTATGATCGCGGGAGTTTCCGGCTACGAAAATATTTCTTTGGGCAATATGAGTGCTGAAGCTTTAGGTTTAATTGACGAAGAAGGCAACGTAACTATCGACGTTTCAAACGACGCTTCAATTCAAAATTCGTTGGAACAAGTTACAGGCGCGTTGCAATATGTTCAAGGCGTCAATGATAATCTGCAGGCAACTTTGCAGGGCGGCGATATTTTAAATTATTCGCTTGACGAGGCAACCACTCAAGGCGCGTATCTTGCACGATTGGAATATCAAGCCGACAACTACACAACCATGGAAGAAAACACGCAAGCCGCCGCGTCAAATATCGGCGATGCTGATATGGCTAAGCAAGTTGTGAAAATGACTTCTCAACAAATTCAACAACAAGTCGCTATTGAAATGTCAAAAATTTTTAATCATAGTCAATCCAGCGTCTTAAGTATGTTAAGATAATTCAAGCGGGCATAGTTCATCGGTAGAATGAGAGCTTCCCAAGCTTTAGAGGTGGGTTCGATTCCCATTGCCCGCTCCAAAATATTTTTCCCAAGCTTTAGAGCAATTACTCTTACTCATCGTAATTGCAGGGTTCGATTCCCATTGCCCGCTCCAATAAAATTTTCTTGTCAAATAAAAAAAGCTTGCAATATTTTAAATCTTATGGTACACTTGCACGCGTTGAAAAACTTTTTAACGGCCCGGTAGTTTAGTTGGTTAGAATGCCGCCCTGTCACGGCGGAGGTCAGGGGTTCAAGTCCCCTTCGGGTCGCCACTTCAGAAATTACTAAAATTAAAATATAAAAGGCGGCATAGCCAAGTGGTAAGGCAGAGGTCTGCAAAATCTCCACCCCCAGTCCGATTCTGGGTGCCGCCTCCAACAATTTTGAAAAATCCGGCACTGCTTAGGGTAGTGCTTTTATTATGTTAAACTGAAAGGCGGGTTTTCCGGTGTTTGAAGATTTATCACAGAACATACAAGAAGCCTTTCGTAAATTGCGCGGTCACGGCAAACTTACTGAAAAAGACGTCGACAAAGCTTTAAAAGATGTTCGCTTGGCGTTACTTTCGGCTGACGTCAATTATAAAATCGTTCGCCAATTTGAAAAAAATGTTAAAGCTCGCGCAGTCGATACAGAAATTTTAAGCAAACTTACGCCCGCACAGTCCGTTATAAAAATCGTCGATGAAGAATTGGCGGCGTTAATGGGCGGCAAGGCGGCGAAAATTAATATTTCGTCAAAGCCGCCAACTGTAATTTTAATGGTTGGTTTGCAGGGCTCCGGCAAAACTACTTCAGCCGGTAAACTCGCCCTTGCAATGCGTAAACAGGGCAAACGCCCCGCACTTGTTGCAGCTGATATTTATCGTCCCGCGGCGATTAAACAGTTGCAAGTTGTCGGTGAACAAGTCGAAGTGCCCGTTTTTACTGAAGATATTCAAAACGCCGTTCAAATTGCCAAAGATTCTCTTGCATTTGCAGATTCTCACGCCCGCGACGTTTTAATTATCGACACTGCCGGACGTTTGCAGATTGACGAAAAATTAATGCAGGAACTCAAAGACATTAAAGCGGCAGTCAATCCGCACGAAATTTTGTTGGTTGTCGATTCAATGATCGGGCAAGAGGCGGTTAATGTTGCTGAAACTTTTCACAACGCGCTGAATATTGACGGCGTAGTTTTAACGAAACTTGACGGCGATGCACGCGGCGGCGCGGCTCTCTCAATCAAGGCGGCTACAGGTTGCCCAATAAAATTTGTAGGTATGGGCGAAAAATTGGAGCCACTCGAAGTTTTCCACCCCGACAGAATGGCAAGCCGAATTTTGGGAATGGGCGACGTACTTTCGCTGATTGAAAAAGCGCAGTCAACCATTGACGCAAAAACCGCTGAAAAAATGGTCAAGAAAATTAAATCAGACGAATTTACTTTGGCTGATTTTCTTGAACAACTTCAACAAGTTAAAAAGCTCGGCTCGCTTAATGATTTGCTCGGAATGATACCGGGGATGAGCGGGCTTAAGAAAAAACTTGTAGGCGTCGATTTAGATTTGGACGGCAAAGAAGTTAAACATATGGAAGCAATTATACTTTCAATGACGCCCAAAGAAAGACTCGACGTAAGCATTATAGACGCAAAACGCCGCAAAAGAATTGCAATGGGCAGCGGTACGAAAGTTTCAGATGTCAACAAACTTTTGAAACAATTTGACGAAATGCGAAAAATGATGCGCCAAATGAGTGCCAAAGTCAATCAACAGGCGGCGTCAAAAAAATCTAAAAACAACAAAAAAGGTAAAAATAAAAAGGGCTCCTCTTCCAAAATTAAAATGCCGAATATCGGCAACTTGTTAAGCGGGCTCGGCAGTAAATTTCCTTTCAACAAAAAATAGCAACAAGGGGAAAATTCAAACTTCCTTTTGAAATAAATTTTTTCGATATAAAACTTTGAAGGGTGGTGAAATTGTGGTAAAAATCAGACTCAATCGAATGGGCGCAAAAAGACAGCCGTTTTATCGCTTAGTTGTGGCAGACAGCCGCTCCCCGCGTGACGGTCGTTTTATTGAAATCGTCGGCAACTACGACCCTACCAAAAATCCGGCAGTCGTCAATATCGACGAAGAAAAAGTTATCAGCTGGATTAAAAACGGCGCGCAGCCGACAGATACAGTACGCTCCCTCTTGAGCAAGCAAGGAATTATGAAAAAAATTCATGAAGAAAGAAAAGCTAAAAGCTAGTTCAATCAATCGAGGTACTTAAATTATGCAAGAACTTGTAAAAGTGTTGGCTAAGGCACTTGTTGAAAATCCCGACGCGGTGGAAGTCGAAACAGTCGAAGAAGAAGAGCGCACAGTCCTTAAATTGCACGTCGCCCAAGAAGATATGGGGCGCGTTATCGGTAAACAAGGCAGAATCGCTAAGGCAATTCGTACTATCGTAAAATCTGCCGCTACTCGCGAAAATAAAAAAGTGACAGTCGACATTGATTAAAAAATTGGGCGGTGAGTTTCAAGGCTCGCCGCTTTTTTTATTGGAGGAATTTTGATGGGCTTAGAAAATTTAATCGTCTGCCGAAATTTGCTGAAAGATGAAATTATTAATCAAACTGCAGATGATTTTGAGACAATAGCCAAAATGATTGAACGCGCCGAAATTTTGGGCTTAAGCGGAAATATTTTGCGAAATTATTTAATTTACAAATTGGCGCACGAGCCAAATTTAATTTCTGAAACTGTAGAAAAAAACGGCGGCACAATCGGCGAAAGTCTTTACAACGCCTTCATTCACGATATAAAAAATTTATCCGAAATTCTCAACTCTCCCGCAAAATTTAATTTTCTTGCTGATTATAAACCAACTGTACAGAATAAAATTGAATCGCTTGCCGAACTCGAAAGTAAACTTGAAAACCTGCGCGACGCCGAAGAAATAGCCGCCGCCTTCATTGAGCATTACAAAAAATTCGGCTACGGCGATATTGCAGCTTACCGCGCCTTTCGTTGGGAAAATCAGTTAATCGGTATCAAACACTTTGAAAAAATTCTGCTTGAAGATTTAATCGGCTACGCTCATCAAAAAGAATTGCTCACAAAAAATACAATCGCCTTTTTGGAAGGTAAACCCGCAAATAACGTTTTGCTTGTCGGCGCACGCGGAACCGGTAAATCTTCCGGCGTCAAGGCACTTGTCAACGAATATTACACGCGCGGGCTTAGACTTGTTCAAATTACAAAGCTGCAATTAAAAAATCTGCCGGAAATTATGGACGCGCTAAGAAAATTTGCAAGCAAGCGTTTCATTATTTTTTTGGACGATTTATCTTTTGAAGAATCAGAAACCGAATACAAATATTTAAAATCTTCGATTGAAGGCGGCGTTGAAAGTCGCCCGGAAAATGTTTTACTTTATGCAACTTCAAACAGGCGTCATTTGATACGCGAAACTTGGCGAGACAGAGACGACAGGCAGGACGAACTTTACCGCGATGACAGCGTAAACGAAACAATTTCACTTTCTGACAGATTCGGCTTGATAATTCACTACTCCGCGCCGACACAAGCTGAATATCTGGAAATTATCCGCCATATGCTGAAGAAAAAAAATATTTCGCTCGACGAAGAAACTTTAAGGATTGAGGGCTTGCGATGGGAAATGTCACATTCCGGCAGAAACGGGCGCACGGCTCAACAATTTG
>JAFSZS010000091.1 GCA_017455645.1 Selenomonadaceae bacterium
AAAATTCTTCGTCTTCAAAATGCAAAATTATTTTATCGTCGGGGGTTACCCATTTTATTAAGCCGATTGTAACGGGATTATCGCCGCGCTCCAGTACGCGCACTTTTTCGACTTCGCTAAAAAATTTGCCTTCGGATATTTGCCACGCCCGCGGAAAATGATTCAATTCGTCGGCAACTTGAAACGGCGGATTTACTATTCTTACCGCCGAGCCGAAAATTAAAATCAAGAAAAATGCAAGCCATTCAAATTTTAAATTTTTCATATTAAGTACATATCGTCCAATCGCCGCAAATATTTTTCAAGCCGCGCCAATTCTTTTTCTGAAGTTACGCGCCGCCCGCTGTAAAAATATTCTACGTGCGGAATTTTTTTTGATTCAGTGTCAATTTTTAAATTCGCCAATTTTATCAAGTAGTTCAAAGTTCCCGCGTTGCCGTCCAAAAATTTTATATGTGGCGGCAAAATTTTTTTCATTGTGTCTTTAAAATAGTTGAAGTGCGTACAGCCCAAAACTACAGACGAAAAATTTTTAAAATCGTAAGGCGCAAATTCCCCGCGCAAATAATTTTCTACCGCCGCCGAATTAAATTCCATTCGTTCGGCAAATTCTACAAGCGGCGACAGTGATTTTAATTCTGCAAAATTTTGGGCGTTCAATCTGTCAATCAGTGCAAAAAGTTTTTCGCCCTTGATTGTAATTTCGGTTGCAGTTACCAGAAATTTTTTATTGGGGAATAAGTCCAACGCCCGCTTAATTGCCGGCTCCATTCCAACAATCGGCAAAGAATATTTTTGACGCATTGCACGAACTGCCGCGCTCGTTGCCGTGTTGCAAGCTACAACTATTGCGCCTACGTCCTGCGCGATTAAAAATTTAAAAGCCTCCTCAACGTAACCTAAAACTTGTTCGCGGGTTTTTGTGCCGTAAGGTACATTGTCTTCATCTGCGAAAAAAATAAAGTCTTCATTCGGCAAAATTTTTAGTGCGTGATGAAGTACAGATAAGCCGCCAATACCGGAGTCAAAAAACGCTATTTTCAAAAATTCGCCCCCCTTTCAGGCAGTTTTGATATAGTTGTACCCTTGATTGAAAATCGACACGCTACGAGCCTCTCACGCGCATTTAAAAGGATATTTTAGACTGTTTCCTTTATTTTTAAATGTACTTTTCTTTTCCAAAGCAAAAAGAAAAGTACCAAAAGAAAGTGCTTTTTCAACCTGCTGAAATCACATCACGTGATTTACGCGGGCGGCGTCCATCCTTGGAGGTCGTGTCTTTGTTTTTACTTAACAAATGTAAAAATTTTTAGTCAAAAATAAAATCTGTAACAAAATAAGCCGCCAATACCGGAGTCAAAAAACGCTATTTTCAAAAATTCGCCCCCCTTCAGGCAGTTTTGATATAATTGTACCCTTAGTTGAAAATCGACGCGCTACGAGCCTCTCAAGTGCCTTAAAATCGATTTTTTTTACTGTTGCTTGAAATTTTTTAGTCAAAAACAAAATCTGTAACAAAGTAAGCCGCCGCGCCCATTATCGCAGTAAGTGGGATTGTCATAATCCACGCCTTAACCATTTCCTGCGCGACGCCCCAATGAACGGCGTTAACACGTTTTGCAGTGCCGACGCCCATTATCGAGCCGCTGACAACGTGCGTAGTTGAAACCGGCAAATGTAAAAGCGTCGAGCCGAAAACCACGATTGAAGAATTTAAATCTGCCGCAAATCCCGAAATTGGCTCCAGTTTAAAAATTTTGCCGCCGATTGTGCGTATAATTCGCCAACCGCCCGTCGCAGTTCCTACCGCCATTGCCGTTGCACATAAAATTTTTACATAAGTTGGTACTTCAAATTCAGAAATGAAGCCGCCGCTGAAAAGTGCAAGCGTAATTATTCCCATTGATTTTTGCGCGTCGTTAGAGCCGTGCGAAAAAGCCATTGTTGCAGCTGAAATTATTTGCATTCGCCGAAAATTTTGATTAACCGCGTGCGGGCTGAAATTTCCAAAAAGTCGAAATAAAATATTCATTACGATAATACCCGTAACAATCGCAATAACCGGCGAGGCAATTAACGCCACAACAATTTTTCCAATTCCATTCCAATTTAAGCCGCTGCTGCCAACCGAAATCATAACCGCGCCGATCATACCGCCGACAAGCGCATGTGATGAACTGGAGGGAATACCGAGCCACCATGTTATTAAATTCCAGACAATCGCACCGAAAAGCGCGGCAATAATTATTTTTTCGTCAACGATACTTGCACTGCTTACAATATCGCCGCCTATTGTTTTTGCAACGCCCGTGCTGAACATTGCGCCAAAAAAATTAAGACCCGCCGCCATTATAATTGCGTGGGTCGGATAAAGCGCGCGCGTGGATACTGAAGTTGCTATTGCGTTTGCCGTGTCGTGAAAACCGTTTATAAAATCGAACACCAACGCCAAAATTATTACAGTGAAAATTAAATATTGCAGTTCAAGCATATTTCATTACCACCCCGCGTATCATTTCGGCGATTTTCTTGCAGTGGTCCAGCGTTTGCTCCAAGTCTTCCAAAATATCTTTCCACTTAATCAAATGAATAACCGCCTTGCTTGCGCCGTGTTCTTTGGCGGCAACTTCCGCCTCGTCAAATAAAATTCCTATATCTTCGCGGTAAATGTGATCTCCCTTACTTTCATAATCTGAAACTTTGTGCACGGCGTCCAACATTTCACGCTGATTTTTTTTAATATCGTGCATAAGTTCAAAGGCGCGCAAAAGTTCGTTGGTACTGTCAACCAAAAGCTTAGTCATTCGCGCAGATTTTTCTGTAGCGTGTCCGGCGTGGTACATTATAATTCTTTGCAGGGCGTCATGGAGCATATCAACGCCCGTTGCAAGTTCGCTTGCCATTGAATAAATATCTTCCCTGTCAATCGGCGTGATAAAACTTAAATTCAATTTGGCAATGATTCTTTCGTTGACTTCATCGGCGGCTGATTCAAGTCCCAAAATTTCTTCGATACGCTCAAAAGTTTTGTTGGGGTCTTTTATTACTTCGTCCAAAAGTACCGCGCCCAAGTGAAAATATTTTGCGTTCTCTAAAAATAAATCAAAAAACTCCGTGTCTTTACGTGAAAAATTAAACATTTAAGCCTCCCTAAGTTCAGATAAAATTTTTTGCATATCGTCAGGCAACGGCGCGGTAAATTTCATAATTTCGCCGGTTGTAGGATGCGTCAAAGTTAATGTGTAAGAGTGCAACGCTTGCCCTTCAATGTCAAAAAAATTTTTTCGCGCAGTATATTTTGAATCGCCCAAAAGCGGGTGCCCTATCGCCGCCATATGAACTCTAATTTGATGAGTGCGCCCTGTTTGAAGTTTACATTCAACATAAGTAAAATTTTTAAACCGCTCCAGAACTTTAAATTCAGTAACCGCGCTTTTACCGTCGGCAGTAACCGCCATTTTTTTTCTGTCGATTTTATCCCTGCCTATTGCGCCGGTAATAATTCCCGCGTTGTCAGAAATGACGCCGTACACAATCGCAAGATAATTTCTTGTTGCAGTTTTGTTTTTTATTTGTTCAGCCAAATTGACGTGCGAAGAATCATTTTTTGCAACAACCATCACGCCGGAAGTATCTTTGTCTAACCTGTGAACAATACCGGGGCGTTTGACGCCGTTAATACCGGATAAATCTTTACAGTGAAAAAGCAGGGCGTTTACAAGCGTACCGGTTTTGACAGTTTCGGCGGGGTGGACAGTCATACCGCGCGCCTTGTTGACAACGATAATATCAGCGTCTTCATACAAAATATTAAGCGGCAAATTTTCGGGCAAATATTCAGTGTCGACAGTTTCAATTTCTGCAACGGTAATAATTTCGCCGCCGCAAAGTTTGAAGCTAGGCTTAACAATTTTTTTATCGACAGTAACTTTGCCGTCAGAAATAATTTTTTGAATGTGAGAGCGCGACCAGTCAGAAAATTTTTCACTCAAAAAAATATCAAGGCGCAAATTTTTTTTATCAGCCAAAAATTCCACTATTCCCTACTCCCTATTCCCTATTCTCCATTTTGAACGCCACGAAATAAATTACAATAAGCATACCAACAACTATTGCAACATCGGCGATATTAAAAATCGGCCACAATCTGAAGTCCAGAAAATCGACAACGTAGCCTGTTTGGATTCTGTCAATTAAATTTGCCGTGGAGCCGCTAACCAAATTTATCACGCCGAATTTTAAAAGCCTGTCAGATTTTTTGATACGCGGGTAAAAATAAAAAGTTGCCGCCAAAAGTGCCGCGCCCGTAAGTAAAAAAAATACCCGTTGATTTGGCAAAATTCCAAATGCTGCGCCGGGATTTAAAACGTATGTGAAATGAAAAAAATTTTCTATGACGGGGATTGATTCGCCGAGTTCCATTGAGGCAATAATTTTTGATTTTGAAAATTGGTCAAGTGCAACGACTCCGACAAAAAGTGTAACCTGCCAATTTATAAACAGAATTGCAAAAAATAATTCAATGACGAGCAGAATTTTTTTGAGAAATGAAATTGTCGCCTTCAAAAATTTTCACTCCTCACAAAAATTTTAATACTAATTACCGACCATCTACTTTTTAGCCGGTTTATAAATTGTCGTTGCATTATCGTCATCTGTAATTTCTGCCGCTGTAGAATTTTTTTCTGTTGGAACTTTTTTATCTTCGGTTTTAGAAATTTTAACCGGGGGCGCGGGCGTTTCCAAAGGCGCGGGCGTTTGTGCGTCTTTGATAACTTGCGCGGTTGAAGATTTCAAAGATTCAATTTCCATTGGCGTAGGCAGGGAGCTTAAAAGTTGAGAAATGACGGCTAATTCAGATTCAAGGGCGGCGCGCATTTTCCAAAGGAAGGAATTTTTTTCTCTAACGAGTTTATCATATTCCATAAGGACGGCGTTAAGTTTAAAAATAGTTTCGTCAACGCGTTGCTTGGCGTCGAGTTGCGCCTGAACGCGGATATTTTGCGCCTCACGAATTGTATTTTCGTGGACAGTTTGCGCTTCGTTGGCGGCGTTTTCTCTAATTTCTTTGGCGTTTTTGCGGGCGGCGTTTAAAACGTCTTCAGCTGTTTTTTGTGCCACAATCAAAGTATCTTGCAGATTTTGT
>JAFSZS010000092.1 GCA_017455645.1 Selenomonadaceae bacterium
AATCTGTACAACTTCCAAAATACCCTACAAAAAATACACCGCTTAGCAATAATCCTGTTTTCAAATGGGACGGTTTTGACTTTTACCCAATGACTGCTACAGAGTGCCAAAAAAGTTTTGCCCTTGAAAGTGGAAATCCTTATTTGAATGCGGACGGCACTTTCCAATATTTCCAGACGGCCGAAAAAAAAATTATTTTGGTTAAGGGTACGCGCGGTAACCAATCCCTTTGCGTAAAGTCAGATGGAAGTTCTTTTTATCGGGCAAATGATGCTTTTATTACAGAAGTACCAATTTTCAGATTAAACGGCTACGACAGTAACGAAATGACGCACGGTTCTGCGGTTAAAAATTGGCTGAAATTTTCACTTATTCCTGAAGGACTTTCCCAAAAAGCCAAGGCAACATATATTTTCTTGATGAATACTTTCTCTTTGCTTGAAGATTATTTTACCAATAGCGCATTCAAATTCGATGATAAGCTTTTCCAATATGATATTGCAAAACGCAGGCTTAGTTTTGATTCTGTTATTGAAAAAGGCTTGGGCAAAAAAAATCCCGTGACTTCCTCAACGCCAAAAACAAAAACTCCGGTAGATTTGGCTTGCGAGGAGCTTTGCAAATGTGATTATATCCGTGCAAATATTGAACCCTACGACGCCAAAATTTTAACTGACGTGAACGGCGGACACTGGGAACTTTTTGAGCCAATTCCTGAAGGCGCAAAAACTTTAAAATTGCCGCAAGATAATCCGTTCTTTGCGCGCCCGCCTCATAAAGATGTTAAAGACGGTATTGTAGCGATTGATTTTGGCACAAAGGCAACTGTTGTTGTGCGTCAAGTTGGAACTGACGAAAAACTTTTGAGAATCGGGCAGGGCAGCTATTCCAAGGCTCCCGACAAAAAAGATTATGAAAATCCTACCGTAATTGAACTTTGCGATTATGAGGCGTTCAAAAAAGCTTATGAAGCAAGAGCAGGGCGTCCCTTTACAAAATGGAGTCAAGCAACTTTTTCACATACCGCCAATGCCGTTTTGAATGACGCCGAAAAAGATACAAGCATTGACAGTTCAGTTTTCTATTCGATTTTCAGCGAGTTAAAGCAATGGGCAAATGACAAAGACCGCAGAATGTACTTGCAGGACAGAAATAAAAGGCTCGTTGAACTCAATCCCTACTTGCAGCTTAGAGACGGCGATTTTGACCCTATCGAACTTTACGCCTATTACCTCGGACTTTATATTAACAATATGCATACCGGAATTTGTTTGGAATATATTTTTTCATTTCCCGTTACTTATGAAAAGGCAGTGCGTGAAAGAATTCTGCAGAGTTTTGAAAATGGAATAAAAAAATCTTTGCCGCCCGCAATTCTCAATGATTCTGATTTAATGCAAAATTTCAGATTGTACGTTGGAGCAAGTGAACCTGCCGCCTATGCAAGTTGTGCGATTGGAGAATTGAAAATTCAGCCCAAAGGCGAAGAAAAAACTGCTTACGCTGTATTTGATTTTGGCGGCGGCACTACTGATTTTGATTTTGGAATTGTAAGCGTACCAAAAAATAAACGTTCAAAATTTGTGATAAATCAAATTGAAAGTGCAGGACGCGGCGACCCTTACCTTGGCGGCGAAAATCTTTTGGACTTGCTTGCATATGAAGTTTATAAAGCCAATTTGCCAAGAATGCGTGAAAAACAAATTCCTTTCGCCTTGCCGTATGAATGTGTTGCAGTGGACGGCGCAGAAACTATAATTTTAAAAACTAAAGAAGCTTATGTAAATCGCAAGCGTATTGCCGAATTTTTACGCCCGTTCTGGGAAGAAAACGCAGAAGAAAAAAGCGCACTCTTCAGCGAAACACAAAAAATTAAACTTTATTCAAAAACTGACAACAGAATTATTCAAGTAGATTTGCAGTTAAATGAAGACCTTTTACAAAATTGCTTGACACAGCGAATTAAACGCGGCGTCGATAATTTCTTTGAAGCGTTGCAGGGAGCGTTTGGAAATGCTGAAGTTTTGCCAATTCATATTCTGCTTGCCGGCAATTCCTGTAAATCCTCAATCGTACTTAAACTTTTTAAAGAAAAAATCGCCGAAAAAGAAAAAGCCCTGGAAGAAATAATTGCAAAAAGAAACGGGCAAAACAAAAAAGTTGAAAATATTTTTGTACTTCATATGCCGCTCGGATTTAATCCTGACGAAGAAAAAGTTGTTGAAGTCACAGAAAATGAAGATACAGCTCCTGAACCGGAAAATTTAAATTTTGAAAGACTGCGCACCGGAAAAACCGGCGTAGCATTTGGACTTCTTCGCAGTCGTCAAGGCGGGCGCGACGTAAAAATTATCGGCGTGCAAAATGAAGCTCCATTTCCATTTTATCTCGGAAAAATTAATGACGAGGGATTATTTGAAGTCGAAATTAAAATTGATGTTCCCTATGGCGAGTGGAAACAATTTACTTTTGCGGATTATGATTCCTTTGAAATTTTCTTTACCAAAGAATCAGTGGCGATTGAAGGAAATATGAATAAAAATGAAGTGCAACTTTTGCGCTGCCGGATTGATGAAAACGAAGTAAGCGAAGATGAAGACGTTTATATTTTCCTGCGCAAAGTTTCGCCTGATACGATTGAATATGCGGTTGGCAAGGAAGAAGATTTTCAAAATGGAGATTTTCAAGGTCATACTTACACCAAGCGTATTGTTTTATGAAAGGCGGCAAAAATGCAAAATCTTGATAAGGCGATTGAACAGGGCAGAAATTTATTACAGCAACTTTCAAAATCTGCCGACGAAAATTTTTTTTGCAGTGAACGTGAATGGCTCGGCGTCGAAAGAAAAATGGCGCTTAATGAATGTTGTTTTTTTCAAATTCAAGAATTAACTTTTGAAGAAAAAGCCCCGCGCCGTGAGGCAATGGAAAATATTTTGGGAACTTTTCGCGGACTTGAGGGCGTAAGTTTCATTTATTTAATTTTGGGCAACGGTCAAGATATAAAATTTTATTTCGGCGTTGCAAAGGATTTTTCGCACGATAAAGTCGAAAATCTTTCTGCACCGACAGTTGGCGGCGATTTGCTTAAGCCGGGTATACAGGGAAATTTCCGCGGCTGTCAAATTAAAGAATTGTCCAATCTTGACAAGAAAGAAATTTTGAATCGCCTGCAAAATATTTCTTACGCGGGAATTTTAACCGGCGTCCCGGGCACTGAAAAAAATAATGAAAATTTTCAGGGCGTCGACAGATTAATTAACGTTATGGCTGAAGATGAATTCGGCTTTATGGTTATCGCCTCTCCTGCAACCTCCGCCGAAATTTCCAAAATTGAAAATTCACTGATTGAAATTGTAGATTTACTTTCGCCCGTCGTTCGTCATTCGCTCCAAATTACAAAATCTTCCGGCACCAACGAAAATGAAACTTCCTCCAAAAACAGCGGCACTCAAGAAAGTGAATCAACGCAGGAAAGTAAAAATTCTTCAGAAAGTAAAACTGAAAGTACTTCTGTAAATTATCAAAAAAGTAATTCCAATCAGCAGCAAACAAACGCCGGACAAAGTTCAGGCAACCAATACAGCATTAATAAAAGTTTCAGCCGCACTCAAAGTGATTCAACAAATACCAGTACTCAAAAAGATAATTCTTACTCTCAAAAAAAATCTGAAGACAAGCGAGAATCTAACGATACCAACGGCAGTTCTTCAAACAGCTTAAATTATTCTGTACAAAATCAAACTTCCTACGGTTTCAATTATCAAATTTCCAATTCCGACAGCTCGTCTAAAAGCGTTCAAAAAACAGAAACCGGCAGTGAAGGTGTTACAAAAAATTTTTCTTCGATGGTCAGCGAAAGTACCGCCAATTCCACTTCAAAAATTTTTTCAGAAAATATTTCACAAGTTGAGCAAACAGAAATTGAAACGAAATCCGCCGCGCATTGGATAAAATATATTGAGGAAATTCTTTTGCCGAGGCTTGATTGCGGGCGCGGTAAGGGAATTTTTTTATCGTGCGCTTGTCTTTTTGCCAATCAACCGGCAATTTTGCGGCGTTTGGCAAATACGGCAATTTCTCTGTACAGCGGACCGAAAGGCAACCGAAAACCTTTAGCTTTTCACGAATTTACAGAATCTGAATCTGCTTGCCTTCATGCTCTGCAAAATATGCAAATTCCCGCCGCGCTTGAACCGGAGGAAAAAATTTTTTCTGCCGCGTTATCCGGCTGGAATTTTAACAGAAGGGCTTGCTTGGGAAATTGGATTTCGGTACAAGAATTAAGTATCATTGCCGCTTTGCCGCAAAAGGAAGTTCCCGGGCTTGCTCTGCGCGAAGAAGTTGAGTTTGGTTTAAATGTTGCGCCGGTTGAAGAAGAAAATAAAATTCCGCTCGGCTACCTTGTACAGGACGGCACGGAGCGAAAAATTCCCGTTTCTTTGGACAGGCGCGCGTTGGACAAACATACTTTTGTAACCGGCGTAACAGGCAGCGGCAAAACTACAACTTGTCAAAATATTTTAATCAACAGCGGCTTACCTTTTTTGGTGATTGAACCGGCGAAAACCGAATACAGGATTTTAAAAACGCGTTGCCCCGAATTAATTTTCTTCACGCCCGGCAAACAGGATATCGCGCCGTTTTTCTTGAATCCTTTTGAACTTTTCCCGCAAGAGGCAATTACCAGTCGCGCAGATATGATTAAGGCAACCCTTGAGGCGTCTTTTGCAATGGAGGCGGCAATTCCTCAAATTATGGAAACTGCAGTTTACCGCGCCTACCAAAACAAAGGCTGGGATATTCGTACAAATGAATGGCGCCCAAACGACGAGCCGCGCAACCCTTTTGAAAGGGACGCTTATGCTTTTCCTACAATGTCAGAATTTTGTGAAGCGGTAGAACAAGTTACAAAAGAAAAAAATTTCGGCGACCGCCTGCAAAATGAATACATGGGCTCACTTAAAGCAAGAATCGAAAGTCTTTTAGTCGGCGCAAAAGGTATGATGTTGGATACGCCGCGCTCCATAAATTTTTCTGATTTAATCGGCAGAAAAGTTGTTATCGAATTGGAAGAAATAAAAAACGGCGCGGAAAAATCTTTGCTGATGGGTTTTATTTTGACAAATTTAATGCAGGCAATTCAGGCGCGGCACAGGGAAAATCCAAATTTCCAACATATAACTTTGATTGAAGAAGCGCACAGACTTTTGAGCCGCTATGTACCCGGCGACAGCATGAACAAAAAGCAGGGCGTTGAAGTTTTTGCAGATATGCTTGCTGAAGTTCGCAAGTATGGCGAAAGTTTAATTATCGCAGATCAAATTCCGGATAAAATGACGCCGGAAGTTTTGAAAAATACCAATACAAAAATTGTTCACAAAATTTTTGCCCGCGACGATAAAGA
This sequence comes from Selenomonadaceae bacterium, assembly GCA_017455645.1. GTDB lineage: Bacteria > Bacillota > Negativicutes > Selenomonadales > Selenomonadaceae > Quinella. The sequence goes on from JAFSZS010000092.1 coordinate 5,408, forward strand.
CGCTATAGGCGATACAATGGCACTTTCTGACGACCAAAAAAAATTCTTGTCAAAGTTGCCTACCGGCAGAGCAATTATTTTTTCGCAAGGTCAAGCAAAGGCAATGCAGGTTAAAATTACCAAGGAAGCCGACACAACCGGACAAAAGGAAATTGACGTGTCAGAAATTCGGGAAATTGCCGAAAAATATTATTCTGAACCGGAAATTGTTTCAAGCGGCGTTTTGAGAGGCACTCAACATTTGACCCAAATTTCTCAAGATACAATACGCCAATACCTTTGGATTATACGCGGCGGCTATTCGCTCAAGAAAAAATATCTTGACTTGTTTACAAATGAAATTGACGAAAAAGCAATTGAAAACTTCCTGCGCGAAATAAAACAACTTGAAAATAAGGTCAACCGTGAAATTTGGGAAGTTTGGATTTTCTGCGATGTTTATAAAAATTATGACGAAGGAGCTTTTCAGTATTTCAAAAATTTTATTGAAAAAATTTTAGTGGCAGATTCAGATTCTGCAATTTCAACAGTACAGCGTGCGGCAATGGGTACTTTAAATGTTGGAGGAGGCAGTTAAAATGGGATTTTTCAGCGGGATAGTAAGTGGTATTAAAGCTGTTGGAAGTGCGATAGTCGGCGGGTATTAAAGCTTTTTGCAGTGGAATAAAATCAGCTGCCACTGGAGCTTTTCAGTATTTCAAAAATTTTATTGAAAAAATTTTAGTGGCAGATTCAGATTCGGCAATTTCAACAGTACAGCGTGCGGCAATGGGTACTTTAAATGTTGGAGGAGGCAGTTAAAATGGGAGTTATAGACTGGATAGGAAGCGGTATTAAAGCTGTTAGAAATGCGATAAGCGGCGGTATTAAAGCTATTGGCAGTAAAATAGCATCAGGTGTCAGCAGTGCAATAAGCACGCTTGGAAATTTGGCAACGAAAGCCGCAGGGAGTTTTTTGGGCAAAGTAGTCGGCAAGGCGGCAAGCTTTTTGGGAATGGCAAGCAAAGTTATCGGCAGTACGCTTGGTCCCGTTGTCGGTCCCATTATCATTCCTATACTTGTTGAATTGGTAGTAGGGTACATTGTAGAAAAAATTGTTTCAAAACTTGCTGAAGAAAGCGGCGTTGTAGAAAAGGGCGAAAAAACCGAAGAAATAGGCTACCGGCTTGAAGAAGCACAAGAACACGAAGATTGGAAACGCCGTGAAGATTTTTCCTCTTTCAAAGAATATTATTCCTATCTTAAGGAAGAAATTCCGGCTGAAAAAATTAATCAAGAAAAGATCAAGCAAAATGAATATTTTTATTCTATGCTCGGTATGGAAGCCGAAATTGAAGCTATCGAAGAAAAATTTGGAATTAAAATCCCAAGAAATTCACTTATCGTAATGGGCAAATGCAAAATGGAATTGAAAGAAGTACAGGCGTTTCTGCGCGCGTTCAATAAACTCGGCTATATCAATTTGAATATCAGCGAATATTTGCAGGGCAGACTTGCCGCGGGCGAACTTGAAAGAATTACTGCCGCCGTAATGGACGCCTTGAAACTTTATTACCCGGATAAAACTGAATCAGGTTTGCTTACAAGATTAACGCAAATGCGCCGCGCCTCCAACGATGATAAAGTTGTTTTTTCGCTTTACAAAGATGAATTTCAAGAAAAATACGGCGAAGCAATTAAAATTTCGCAACAAAACGGAGAATTGCCGCCGGAAGCTGAAAAACTTTTGACAGAGGTACAAAAATGAACAAAGCCAAGTTCAAAGAAATTCAGCAAAATATTTCTTCAATGGAATTTATTGCAAGCAAATGCAAGAGCAGAGAACCTGCTGAAAAATTTACCGGCAGTCCAACTGTAATTGAAAGTAAAATTCGCTCCGAAATCTCGACAGTCAACAATGAAAGCCAATCAATCGAAAGGGATTGTTATTACTTAAAAAATCCAAATAAATTTTCAACCTTCGAAATATTTTCTTTTGAAGAGCCAATGCCGGAAAATGCAATAGATTCTTTGGAACAGCAAGTTGCAATAGAAAAGCAAGTCGAATTTGAAACAACCGATTTAAAAAACAAGCTCGAATACAGAAAAAAATTCTTTGCTCAAAAGCAAGATGAATTTCATAAAAAATTTTTAAAGGCAGGTGAAAAATTTTCCAATGGCTGATGTTAAAAAATTTCTGATAGAATGCGACGAAAATTACAATCTCAAAACTTATATCAAGGAAAATGAAAAATTTCTTATCCTCAAGTTGCACGGCGGCGACAATTTTAAATTGACTCCTGCAAACGCCAAAGATTATTGGCGGCAATGGGAACAGGAAACAGGCTACACTTCAGATGAATTTGCTGATATTTGTTTGATTTGGCGTGATAATCTTGATTTAAAAAATTTTGTCGAAGCCGAAAAAAATTTTGGAGTAAAAAATATTTCAAATACAACTTGGACTTCACAGGAAATTTGGCAATTTTTTTCATTTACAAATCGCCCGTCCGATTCTTCAAAAAAATTTTCTTTGCAGTCTAAAATTCCTATAAAATTTCCCGACGGCAAAAAGTTTTTTATCGTTACTTTGAATAATTCTGAAAAAAATTTTATGCCGGAAGAAAAAATTCAGCCGGAAAAAAAAGTTGCAAAGGTTCCTGTATCGCCCAAAAATTCAGCTACGCCTGAAGAAGTGAAAAACGCTTTTAGAGAGTTAAGCCGCAAACATTTTACCGAAAATAAGGAGGAATAAATCTTGGAAAATTGGAATGAAGAACAGCAAAAATTTATCGCAAAACTCGAAGAAACCAAAAGTATTTTTGATGAAATTCTTACCAAAGACCCTGACGGCATGGTAATTGAGCACGGCGAACAACGCGCCAAATTAGACAGCTTAAAAAAGAGTAATGACCGCGTTTTGACAAAACTTAAAACACGTGAATTTACCGTGGCGATTGTCGGTCTTGAAAAAGCCGGCAAGTCTACCCTTGGAAACGCGCTGATTAAAACAATGGTACTGCCGGAATATTCCGAGCGTTGCACTTACACTACAACCGAAATTCGCAGCGGTGATACTGACGTTGCCGAAGTTTATTTTTACAGCCGCGAAGAATTCAACCAAAATTTCAAGCGTATGTTAAATGATGTCAAATATCCTTTTGATTCGGATTTTTTTTCAATGACGCTTGACAATTTCAATACCTATTGGCACGGAGTTGAAACAGACCCCGAACGCCAAAATATTTTTACGGTTCATAACGGTACAACAGCAGAAGATATTAAGGCTATTCTTGAGGGCAAACAAAAACTTATCCCGCTGTTGGGACAAGCTAAAATGAGTTTCGGCGCGGAATATTGGACAGGCAGCGACGAATTTAACGAATTTAAAATTTATATAACCGGTATGAGCGGCAAAAATCCCGACGGCTCGGTAATTCGTCAACCGCACCCTTACGCCGTTAAAAATATCAAAATTCGTTCAACTCAACTTGCAGAAATGAGCCACCTTGTACTTTATGATGTGCCGGGCTTCGATTCTCCAACTGAATTGCACAAACGCCAAACTGAAGAAATGTTAAAAGCCGCCGACGCAATTATTTTGGTTACGAATGTTGGCGACCGCCCAAATTTGACGGGTACGCAGCTTGATATGTTGAGGAAGGGGCAAGACGCCGACGGGATTAAACTTAGTGCAAAATGTTTTGTCTTCGGAAATAAAATCGACCGCGCCGTTGATTCTCAAACTGCAAGAAATAATTTCGCCGCGCTGAAAAATGAATCTGTCAACAAATATCAAATTGCTCTTGATAATCACGTTGTATGCGGTTCTGCGCGAGCTTTCCTTGAAAAGATAGGTTTAATTGAAGGCAATGTTGCAAGCAGCATTATTGACGAATGGGGACTTTCCGGCGGCGATGGGTTAAGCCTTTTACAAGAAAAAATGCAACAGTATTATGATAATGATCGCTTTGAAGTTTTGCGCCGTCGTGCAGAAAAAACCATTGCAGATGCTAAAAATTTTCTTGATGAAATATTAGCAACCGCGAAATCTCAACCTCGTGTAACGCATAGTCAATATTTCATGCAAGCGGCACTTGAAGCGAAAGATAATTTAAAAATTTTCAAATAAGCAACTTACGATATTAATCAAAAATACAATGAGCAAATTAAGGAAGAACAACCTTTCAGCAATATGATTCGTGAAAAAATTGAAGAGATTTTCCCTAATCAAAGTACAGAATCAGAATTGTTGACACAGATTAAAAAAAGCGGAATCGTTTATACCAGTTCTCAACCCGCAATTACAAGAATAGATTCAAACTTTCGTGAAGCATTGAAGAGCATCTTTTTAAGAAATATTGTTGAGGCAACCGCCAAAGCAACCGAGGAAAAAGAACAAGAAATTTACGCCGAAATTAAAGAAAAATTTTTGGAAATTATGGGGGTATCTTCCAATTCTCAATATAGAGCTGAACTTTTGCAAAGTCTTGACGAGCTTTTTAAAGCATTGTGGGTTAAAAATGCCGACCAGTGCCGCTTTAATTCTTTGGTTGAACGCTTTACCGCGGATTTACTCGAAGCTTTAATAGGTGCGCCTTTTGCCTCTATTGCTAAAGAACGCCTCAGAAAAGTAGCCAATGATTCTTTCAAGGAATTTATTTCGCTTGCCACTTATTATGAAAATTATGAAGGTGCTCTACCTGACGACGAAGACAGAAAGTTAGATTTTTTCTTAAAAATTTTCCTGCACGAAAATTCCAATACTGACGCCGAAACCGAAAGTACTTTGAGAAAATTTTTTAATGACAACAAACAATATATTAATGCCGGAGTTTCAATCGCTACAGAAATGTTGCCTTTCAGCAAATGGGCTAAAATATTAATGCGCAACGGAATTCAATTTAATAAAATACCGAATGACTTACAATACAAACTTCAAAGCGCTTTTTACGGTAGCAATTTTATGGATTTACAGCCAAAAGAACGCTCCAAAAAATTAAATGATATAATATCTTCCTACGTTTTAGAAAATTCAAAGATAAGCGGCAAATTAACAGTCGAAAAATTGGAATATATGTACAGCTTAGGCAAACTTAAAACCGAAATTAAAGATGAAGAAGAAATGATAAAAGTACTGAATGAAGATATCGCCATTTTACAAAAATTCACTTTGGAAGCGGTCATTTTTGCAATAGGATTGGAAAAGGCTTTTATCTCGGTTATAACAAAAAATATTAATATCATTAGAAAAGATGACGAAACTGAAGAAGGCAAGAAACTTTTTAATGAATGGATTCAGAAAAACCTTGGCAAATGCAGAGCAAGCGAATTTGAGTCCGTAGAAACAAAAGTTCTTCAAGATCAAAATCGTAGAAATATTATCGAAAATGTCCGCAAAGTAGTAGATAAACTTGACGCCTAGTCGAAAGGATTTTTTATGAATATTTCATTATGGAACAGCAAAAATTGCGTTTCAATTTCGGCAGAAGACCTCCGGCAGAATCAACCGCAAATTCTTTCTTATATCCGTGCCAATCCCAATAAAATTTATCTTTTCCCTGAAGGCGAAATGTTAAGCTCCAATAATTCTGATTTTTTGCCGTGTATTGCTGAAGAAATTCATTTTCCTTGCGCGGTAAAATTTTTCGGCGCGAACGGCGAATTGCAGGCTGATTCTCTTTCTGAAATTTTGGAGCAGGAACTTTCACCAACAAAAAATTTTCTGATATTGCCACAAAATCATTGGAACTTAAAAAATAAAATCCTGCAACAATTTTCACTGCTGAAAATCCCGCTTGAAATTTATTCTGAAGATGAATTTAAAATCGTTGCCGCAAAAAATTCTTTGGCTAAAAAATCTGCGGCTCTTATCGCTGAAATTGACAACGCAAAATCTTTTTTGGACGAAAAATTTAAAATCAAGAACGCCCAAAATATTTCTATGCTTGAAAATTTTTTTGGCGCGTTGGAAGAATTGAAACGCTTTTTGACTGCGCCTGCGCCTTCGGTAAAAATTGCCGTACTCGGCGACCAAAATTTAACAGAGATTTTAAAAATTTTAAACTTCGACGCCACAAATTGCAATGACAAAAATTTTGCCGGTTATGACGCCGTTATTTTTGCGGTTGACGCCTATACAAATTTTTCGATTCCGGAAAATATTTTAAGCAACGATAAAATTATTTTTGTTATCAACACGCCGGCTTTAAGCGATGAAAAACCTGACGTAAATTTGGCGGCAATTCTTGAGAAAATGAACGGGCATTTATTTTTTCTGATTGAAGCGGCAAATATTTTTTATGACGAAAAAATTTTGAACTTCGCGCAGGACGGCGGCAATTTATCTGACGTTGAAGGCATTTTAAGTAAATTTGAACTTACAGGCAGAGACAGATTTTTTCTCAGTAAATCGCTGGAAAAATTTTTAAATTCCGCTCCCCATTCCAACGAAGAAATTTTTCAGAAGACGGGCGTACCTTGCCTTGTAAATTATTTGCGCGGCGTCAACAGAGAAATTTTGGCAGAAAACGCCAATTTATTTTCACGGATCAACAAAAATCTTTCTTTGCTTGATTATGAAATTTGGCAAAAATTTTACCACAACCAAATTAAAAATCTTAAAACTTCCGAGCAACAAGTTAAAATTTTGTACGAAAAAGTTTTGTCGATTAATGAACGCGCCAAAATTTTTACCGGCGGGCTTGCTTTAAAATCTTTGCTCTATGACGCCGAAAAATCTTTGAACGATTTTATTTTTGCGCTGGAAGAAATGACCGAAAATCTCATTGAAAATATCGCGCAGGTACAAGAAATTTCTGAAGACAGTTTATCCTTTGACACCAAAAATCTTGCGGCTGATTTGAACTCCGCAATAAATCAAGCTGTAAAAAATTTCCGCGCCAATGCTGAAGATTTTTTGAGTGCCGCCAATTCTGTTTTCAATATTTCAGCCGAAAATTTGCCGGAAAAAAATTTTGCCTGTGAAGTTCAATTCGATAAAATTTTTTCTGAATGTTTATCCGCCCAAAATCTGCAAAGAATCCAACTTCAAAATACAAAAATGCTCTGCTTGGAAAATTCCAGCCAAAATGAAAATTGGAAAGATTTTCTGCGCGATGCCAAAGTTGAAAAATTTTTGTTAGTCGGCAGTTTTCGCCGCGCACTGATACAAAATCTGCATAACTTTGCCAATAAAAAAATCGCCGCCATTAAAGAAAATCTGCGGCAGAAAATTTTGTCGGACTTAATCGAATATTTTAATCAAGTGTCAAAAATCTGCGATTCTTACCGGCTGAAAATTGTTACGGCTTTTAATTCAGCGGCGCAGGAAATTTTGAACGATAAATCTAATCTTGAAAACGACGCCCAAATTATTGAAAACTTTATTTCCAATTTTAAAAATTTAATGAAATTGCGGCGGGAAATTTTTACTTGTGACGACGCCGAAATTTTAAACTTTGAAACTGCCGGGGAAGATTTTCAACCGCCAAAATTTTCAACTGCAGAAATGTTTTCAACTCAAAAAATTTCTCCACGCAAAATTAAAACTCAAAACAATTCAGACGCGGCAGGAAAATTTGACTTAGCCAAACGTTTCCTTGATAACAAAAATTATGAAAAAGCCTTTGAACTTTTTGCTGAACTTGCAGCGGGCGGCAACAGTGAGGCAACGGCTTATTTGGCGTACATGTACCAAGAAGGGCGCGGCACTGAACGAAATCTGCGCGAGGCGATAAAATATTACCTGGACGCTTTTTATTTTGGCAATGCAGCTTCAGCCGGCGAATTGGGCGATATTTTCCAGGACGCGCAAAATTTCAGTCGAGCGCTGGAATGGTACAATATCGGTGCTGAACACGGCGATAAGTACAGTCAAGATATCTTAAAATAAAAAAACGCGGCAGGAAAATTGACCTGCCGTTTTTTTGTGCTTAAAAATTTTTTATGGGATAATCGGAAATGTAACTTCCGGATTTAATTTATTTTTAAAATTTTCAATAAGTTCCAAGCCGTAACCCCTGCCGCAGGAGCCGGAAACAGAGCCGGAGCCGTAATTTTGCATTCCTGCAATTTCGTCAATCAGCGGGATATTTCCAACTTTGATATCAATTCTGATTCCGTCCGCAGTTATCATATAGAGGCATCGAATTATCGGAAAATTGCCATCTGTAACAAAATCGGCGTAAACAAGTTGGACGCGCTCATTTTCATAAATTTTTTTTGCAAAATCTGCAGTAACAACGCAACTGAAAAATTTCCCGGTCAAAAATTTCCTTGCAACATTAAGAAAATCCAAACGCCACAAAATTTTTAAATCGAAAACCTGCCACTTGATATTATAATTTTTTTCCTCAAGCGCAACTTCACCGACTACAATACCGTTCATTTTTTTTGCGCGCTCGTCAAATTCCTCAAAAGTTTCAAAGGCGTTTCTGCCTTGCAACAACCTGTAAATTTCATTCTTTTTTATGGAATTGTCAAGCGCAATTTTTTCGCCGCGCAAAATTTTTACATTTGTGGAATTTTGGCACTCGATATTTATTGGCTGACGAACGAAAAGCTGTAAATCTTTCAAAATAATTTCGGCGCGGTCAAAGCTGACATCTTCAAAATTTGAAACTTCAACAAGTGCATTTTCACGCCCAATGTAGGTAACGCCGCCCTTTAACAAAGGTATTTGAAAAATTCCGCCGACAAGATAAATCACGATATAACCTGCGTTCAAAGATTCCAAAAGTTCCCGCTGATTGGTAACTATTGCGCCTTCTTCGCCGTCTTCAATGTAAATTTCTTTCAACTGTTTACGTTTAATTGCGCGGCTTACTGATTGCGCTTCATATTCTGTAAGTGAATTTAAATCTACAGAAAAAATTTGACATACAGCAAGGCACAATTCGTCGTTGTTCCATTCAGAAATTTTATCCTGCGATAAAAAATTTGCCGCGTCATCTGAAACATTTTCACGGATCCAATCTTGAATTAAACCTGCGCGAGCTGCCTCCATAATTTCAGGCAAGGTAAAAGATTGTATAATTTCTTGTAAAGTAAAACAAAATGAGAGCCGCTGTAAAAATTTTTCGTTATCCATAAAAATACTGCCTTTCAAATTTTTGTAGTTTGAGTTAATATTTTAACACTTATTTTGGTTTCGTCAAATTTTTGCGTTCCTTGTCAAATATGGCGTTTGGGCTTATAATTCTCAAATATGTTATCTGATTTTTATGGAGGAATTAATCTTGGAAAATATTTCAAAAGTGTATGAGCCGCAAAATTTTGAGCGTGAAATTTACGCGCAATGGGAAAAAGATAAAAATTTTCATACAACGGCAGATAAACCCGGCGAGCCTTACAGTATAGTTATCCCGCCGCCAAATGTTACGGGACAACTTCACATGGGGCACGCGCTCGACGAAACTTTGCAGGATATTTTAATTCGTTATCACAGAATGAAAGGTTACAATACTTTGTGGATGCCCGGCACAGATCACGCCGGAATTGCAACACAAGCGCGCGTTGAGGCAAGCCTGCGCGAAGAAGGAACTAACCGTTACGAACTCGGCAGAGAAAAATTTTTGGAACGTGTTTGGCAATGGAAGGAAAAATACGGCAACCGAATTACTCAACAACTTAGAATTTTGGGCGCAAGCTGCGATTGGGAACGCGAACGCTTTACAATGGATGAAGGCTGTTCCGCCGCCGTGCGAAAAGTTTTTGTAACTTTGTACAATGAAGGCTTGATTTACCGCGGCAACCGAATTACTAATTGGTGTCCAAAGTGCAACACCGCCCTTTCAGATATTGAAGTTGAACACGTAACCGAGCAAGGGCATTTGTGGCATTTGCGCTACAAATTTAAAGACAGTGAAGAATTTGTTGAAGTTGCAACCACGCGCCCCGAAACAATGTTGGGCGATACGGGCGTTGCAGTTCATCCTGACGACGAACGCTACAAAAATTTAGTTGGACGCACTTTAATTTTGCCGCTTGTCAATCGTGAAATTCCTTTGTTTGCTGATGAATACGTTGACAAAGAATTTGGTACAGGCGCGGTAAAAGTTACGCCCGCGCACGATCCCAACGATTTTGAAATGGGTTTACGCCACAACCTCGCGCAGGTTAAAGTTATCAACAACGACGGCACAATGGCTGAAAATTTGGGCAAATATTCAGGGCTCGACAGGTACGAATGCAGAAAACAGATTATCGAAGATTTAAAGGCAGCGGGCGTTTTAGTTTCAACTGAAAATCACGAACACGCGGTAGGGCATTGTTCCCGCTGTAATACGACGGTTGAGCCGCTGGTTAGTCGTCAATGGTTCGTGAAAATGGAAAGTTTAGCCGCGCCTGCGATTGACGCTGTGAAAAACGGCGATACCAAATTTGTTCCCGAACGTTTCAGCAAAATTTATATAAATTGGCTTGAAAATATTCGTGATTGGTGTATCAGCCGCCAACTTTGGTGGGGACACAGAATCCCCGCGTGGTACTGCGATGACTGCGGCAAAATGACTGTTTCAGAAAATGACGTTACAGAGTGTGAACATTGCCACAGCAAAAATATTCATCAAGATGAAGACGTTTTGGATACGTGGTTTTCAAGCGCGTTATGGCCCTTCTCTACGATGGGTTATCCTGAAGACACGCCGGAACTTAAAAAATTTTATCCAACTTCAACGCTTGTAACCGGCTACGATATTATTTTCTTTTGGGTTGCGCGTATGATTATGATGGGCTTGAAATTTAGGGGCGAAGTACCTTTCAGAAATATTTTTATTCATGGGCTTGTACGTGATGAACAAAACAGAAAAATGAGTAAATCGCTCGGCAACGGGATTGATCCTGTTGAAGTTATCGATAAATACGGCGCGGACTCTTTGCGCTTTATGTTGGTTACAGGCAACACGCCCGGCAATGATTTAAGATTTTCTTGGCAGCGCGTTGAATCTGCGCGAAACTTTGCAAAAAAAATTTGGAACGCCTCAAGGTTTTTGTTAATGAATCTTGAAAACTTCGACGCTGATTTTAAACCGGCTGAAAATGATTTAACCTTGGCTGACAAGTGGATAATTTCCCGCTTGAATCGCACGGCTAAAAGTGTTACAGAAAATCTTGATAAATTTGAGTTGGGCGAAGCGGCGCGGCTTATGTACGATTTTATTTGGTCGGAATTTTGCGATTGGTACATTGAATTGACAAAGGCGCGTTTGTACGGCGAAGACGCCCGCGCAAAGTCTACCGCGCTTTACATTTTAAATACCGTGCTTGAAAAATCCTTGCGCCTCCTTCATCCGTTTATGCCGTTTTTAACTGAAATTATCCGCCAAAAACTTCCCAACGCTGAAGGCTCCATAATGCTTGCAAATTGGGTAGAGGCGGGCGAAATTGACGACGCGGCAGAAAATCAAATGCAAATTTTTATTGAAATTATAAAAGTTATTCGCAACTTGAAAAATGAAGTGGGCGTGGAGCCGCGCAAAAAATCTGAAGTTATTTTAAAAATTGCAAATGCTGAAATTTTTGAAGTTGTAAAATCCAACGTCAATTATATTTCTGAACTTGCCGCCGCCGAGCCTGTAACTTTTTCAAATGAAAAACCTCAACACGCTTTAACCGGCGTTGCAGGCGGCGTTGAAATTTTCCTGCCGCTCAAAGATTTAATTGACACTGAAAAAGAAATTGCCCGCCTTACCAAAGAACTTGAAAAACTCAAAAAAGGTATTGCGTCAACCGAGGGCAAACTCAAAAACGAAAAATTCATAAGCAAAGCTCCCGCTGAAGTTGTACAAGCCGAAAAAGAAAAACTTGCAGCCGCGCAGGAAAAAATTTCGTCAGTCGAATCCAGAATTGAACAACTCAAAAATTTATAATTTGTAATTCGTTTGTCAAATAAAAATTAAAGTCTCCTTTCGTAGGAGGCTTTTTGTTTGTAAATATTTTGTAATTTGCCAAATTGAAAATAAAATGCTACAATTTCATAAAGGAGGAATTTTTATGTTGGAAGACTTTGTATTATTGCCAATTTTGTCTGGAAGTTCTTTTATGTCAGTCACAAGCAATGGTATAAATTTTAGCGGGAACGTCGTATACCATATGCAAAGAGCAGAATTTATACGTTTATTTTTAAACCCAAAAACAAAGCAAGTCGCAATTCAAAAATGCGCGACAAAATTAGATGGCGCGGTAGCATTTTTTAAAGATGAATCAGATTTAACAAATGGCGTACGTTTAAACAATCGTGAATTACAGCAAAAATTTAGCACTATGATGAATTGGAATTTAGAAAATTATAACTATCGTGCGTATGGTTTTTTCTCTGACAAAGATAATGCAATGATTTTTGATTTAAATAGTGCAAAAAAGTTTCGTAAACGCAACGGTAAAAAAACAAGTACTTGACAAATAATTGTTTGACAATTAAACTATGGCGTAAACATTGAAAGAAGTGATGCTATTGATTGTAAAAAAATACGCCGACAGAAGAATTGCCGACGCCAAACACAATAAAATATATAAAACCAAACGTATTTTAATAAAATTAAATAAAAATTGCAATGGTGCTTGGCAATTCCTCTATGAATTTAATTTTAAGGAGGAATTTTATGCCTACAAAAGTTCGCGCAGGCTGCAAAGATAATTGGAACGCTTTTATGGTTAAGGGAGCAGAATTTACAAAAAATGATATTCCAAGCTGTCCAACTACTGCAACGCAGATTCCCAACAAAATTATTTCATATTCTGCCGCCAAAACTTTATGCAACAAATTCAAGCATTATAAAAATTTTTCAGTTGATGCCTTTGTTCATTTTTATATTGACGATTATAAATTTGACAGTAATAATGGAATTTGGGCTAATTGGCGCGGAGCGTTAAAAATCTTGAAACATTTTGCAGGGATAATTACACCGGATTTTTCAACTAATTCAGATTTTCCCGAGCCTTTAAAAATTTGGAATACATGCAGAATGCGTACCTTTGGCTATTGGTACGGCGTACTTCAAGGCGGCGCAGTAATAAACAACGTCCGCTGGGGTAAGAAAGAAACTTTTAAATATTGTTTTGACGGTATACCGAAAAATAGTATTGTGGCTATTGGAACTGTAGCAAGCGGATTGAAAAGTTTGAAAAATCGTGAGCTTTTTACTGTCGGCTTTGAAAAAATGTTGAAAGTTTTGAAACCGAAAACAATTTTAGTTTACGGCTCGGATAACTATGAATGTTTTGATAAAGTTCGTAACAAAATTGAAATTGTTCACTTCCAAAGTGCAAAAGATTTAGCTTTGAGAGGTGAAGTCAATGAGTAAGCCCGACAGCGGACACTTCAGCGGCACAAAGGGAGCAGATAATGCCAATAGCGGTTCGAGCCCGCCACTTTTTGATAACGGACACGTAACTTATGAAAGTATCGCCGCCCATCGTGAAGAATTTATGGGAAAATCTGTTGAACAAATCGCTGACTTGCTTAGTAAAAACGGTTATGAATTTAATCAGCGCGGCTCCAAAAATAAAGGTTCAACCGCTCAAATAATGGAAATAACCAATGCTTCAAAAGAACGCAATATAAAGCAAGTTCAAGTTTCCCCAAATGGGAGTAGCCGACACGGTGGCGTTCCCTATGTTAAAATTAGTACTTCAAATGAAGGTAAGATTAAAATCATTGATGCTAAAAAAGAAAACTACAAAACTGCCGGTGATGAAAAAGCAAAATTAATTTTTAGGAGGGATTAAAATGATCGATTTAACAACGCCAATTATACCATATGAAGGCACGGGGATTTTTAAGTTGAATTCATCTTATGACGAAATTATAAATTTGCTTAAAGAAAATGACATTTCTTATGAAATTGAAGTATCGAATAATTATACCGGTCAAGCGTGGACAACCATTGTAATTTGTAAGGAAGGCAGCCCTAAAGAATATTCAGCTATTGAACTTGTTTTTGCTAAAAACAGACTTTTTAAAATTTGCCTTTGTGAAGATTTTGAAGGAACTTTACCAAATGGCATACATACCGGAATTTCTATTCAAGAGGCTAAAAAAATTGATAAAAATTTAAAGCAGGATGAAGATTGGGATGAAGTTTACATATCGCCTGACGGCTATTGGCTTGAGTACAGTAACCGCAATTTAAACATTATAATTATTTCAATTTTTATTCCGGCACTGGAACGCGATGATTTTTTTGATTATAAATGGTAGGCTGAAAAATGACGTTAAAACTTTTTAAAACTTGACAAACTATTTTACCTTTGTTATATTACGCAATATAAAAAATTAAACCGTTGACGCGGAGATAACGGCGAAAAATGCCTGTACAGAGAGTCCACGTTGCTGAGAGTTGGATCAGATACAGTTCGTCAAATGGACCGCTGAGGGCGCAAGGAAATTTTAGTGTTATAGTTTGATAGTGGAGTAGTGGTATAGTTTTTACTGTCACACTACAAAACTACCGCACTATCCCACTAAAAAAGTATTCTGCGACGTGGGGCATACGTTAGTTGCCGGAAGTATGATTGTACTTCGCTAAGCGCACGAAATTTTTTCCGTGAAACAGGGTGGCACCGCGGATTTTATATTTAAATTCGTCCCTGACAGGATTTTTTAATTCTGTCGGGGGCTTTTTAGTTTCCGGCAAATTGGGAGGTTTTTATATGAATGTTAAACCAACTTTGGCTGAAGTCAAAAAAATCGCCGCCGAAAATCGCTACAAAGTTATTCCCGTAAGCTGCGAAATTTTGGCGGACGTCAAAACGCCTATTGAAGTACTGCGCGTTTTGAAAAATGTTTCGGCTCATACCTATATGCTTGAATCCGTTACAGAAAAAGAAAAGTGGGGGCGTTATACGTTTCTCGGCTACAACCCAAAACTTTGCATAACTTGTACCGGCGGCAAAATGAAAATTGGCGACACTGAAATTTTGACTGATAACCCGTCAGCTGAAATCAGAAAAATTTTGGCAGATTATAAAAGCCCGCGTCTTGAAAACTTGCCTACTTTTACAGGCGGGCTTGTCGGTTATTTCGCCTACGATTATATTTGCTATTCCGAGCCGACGCTGAAAAATTCGGTTGACGATACAGAAAATTTTCAAGACGTGGATTTAATGTTGTTCGATAAAGTCATTGCCTTTGACAATCTGCGCCAAAAAATTATTCTGATTGTGAATGTACCGCTTGAAAATCTTGACGAAAATTATAAATTGGCAGTTGAGGAATTGAAAAAAATTCGTGATTTGATTTTACACGGCGAAAAGAAAGTTGAACCTGCAAGCAAATTGACGGGCGCAGTTAAGCCGCTTTTCGACAAAGAAAAATATTGCGCAATGGTGGAGCGCGCCAAAAATTATATTCACGAAGGCGATATTTTTCAGATTGTACTTTCAAACAGATTAGCCGCGCCGTTTGAAGGCAGTCTGTTGAATACTTACCGTGTTTTGCGGCTGATAAATCCTTCGCCGTATATGTTTTATTTTTCGGGTACTGATGTTGAAGTGGCGGGCGCAAGTCCTGAAACTTTGGTAAAACTTGAAAACGGCGTTTTGCATACATTTCCATTGGCGGGAACTCGTCCGCGCGGCAAAACTTTTGAGGAAGATTTACAGCTTGAAAAAGAATTGCTTGCAGATGAAAAAGAATTGGCTGAACATAATATGTTGGTAGACTTGGGCAGAAATGACTTGGGCAAAATTTCAAAATTCGGCACGGTAAAAGTTGAAAAATTGCACAGCATTGAAAGATTTTCTCACGTTATGCATATTGGCTCGGTTGTACGCGGCGAAATTCGCGCAGATTTTGACGCACTGTCGGCGATTGAGGCTGTACTTCCTGCCGGTACTTTGTCGGGCGCGCCTAAAATTCGTGCGTGCGAACTTATCGGCGAACTTGAAAACAACAAGCGCGGGATTTACGGCGGGGCGATTGGCTACATTGATTTTACAGGAAATTTGGATACTGCCATTGCGATTAGAATTATTTACAAGAAAAACGGCAAAATTTTTGTACGGAGCGGCGCGGGGATTGTGGCTGATTCTGTGCCGGAAAAAGAGTTTGAAGAATGTTTGAATAAGGCGCGGGCGTGTCTTTCTGCGTTGGAAAAAAATTTGGAGGAAATGTAAATGATTCTGCTGATTGATAACTATGACAGTTTTTCTTATAACTTGTACCAACTTGTTGGCGAATTTTGCGCAGATATAAAAGTTATTCGCAACGACGCCTTGACGGTTGACGAAATTAAAAACCTTTCGCCTAGTCATATAATACTTTCGCCCGGTCCCGGCAGACCAGAAAACGCGGGAATTATTATTGACGTTGTAAAAAATGTGCGCGTTCCAATTTTGGGCGTATGTTTGGGGCATCAAGCAATTTGCGCGGCGTTCGGAGCAAAAATTACTTACGCAAAAAAATTAATGCACGGCAAACAATCTGAAATTCTTTGTGATAACAATTCTGCAATTTTTAAAAATTTGCCGGTAAGATTTATGGCGGCGCGTTATCATTCGCTTGTTGCCGAAAATTCTACATTTCCCGCGGATTTAAAAATAACTGCGCGAGCGTTAAACGATAACGAAATTATGGCGGTACAGCACAAAGATTTTCCAATTTACGGCGTGCAATTTCACCCTGAAAGTATAATGACGCCGCAGGGAAATATTTTAATGAAAAATTTTTTGGAGGCTTGAAAAATGATTAAAGAGGCAATAATAAAAATCGTAAACAAGGGCGATTTGACGTATGACGAGGCTTTTAACGCGATGAATGAAATTATGAACGGCGAAACTACCCCGACGCAAAACGCGGCATTTTTGGCGGCACTGTCAACCAAAAGTGCGAAGGCTGAAACTGCCGATGAAATTTCCGGCTGCGCGGCGGCTATGAGAAATCACGCACTGAAAGTCGAAACAAATTTTGACGTTTTGGAAATTGTGGGAACGGGCGGCGATAACGCGCAAAGTTTCAACATTTCAACAACTGCGGCGATAATTACGGCGGCGGGCGGCGTCAAAGTTGCGAAACACGGCAACCGCGCCGCGTCTTCAAAGTGCGGTACTGCTGACTGTTTGGAGGCGTTGGGCGTCAATATAAATCAAAGTCCCGAAAAGTGCGTTGAACTTTTAAACGAAGTTGGAATGTGCTTTTTCTTCGCCCAAAAATATCACAGCTCTATGAAATATGTTGGCGCAATTCGCAAAGAGTTAGGTTTTCGCACGGTTTTTAACATTTTGGGACCGTTGACTAATCCCGCGTCGCCGAAAATGCAACTTTTGGGCGTTTACGATGAATATTTGGTTGAGCCGCTTACAAGAGTTTTGATAGATTTAGGAGTTAAGCGCGGTATGGTTGTTTACGGGCTTGACAAACTTGACGAAATTTCTTTGAGTTCACCAACTGCAATTTGCGAATTTAAAGACGGCTGGTACAAACGCTACACAATTTCGCCTGAAGATTTCGGCTTTAAACTTTGTCAGAAAAACGATTTACGCGGCGGCGATCCTTCAGAAAATGCTAAAATTACCCGTGACATTTTGTCTTGCGTCGAAAAAGGTTCTAAACTTGACGCGGTTTTATTGAACGCGGGCGCGGCGTTGTACATTGCCGGAAAATCTGAAACAATGGCGGACGGTATTACACTTGCAAAAAGTTTGATTGACAGCGGCGCGGCTCTTTCCACGCTTGAAACATTTATTGAGGTTAGCAACAGATGAATATTTTAGATGAACTTGCAAATTATTCACGGCTTAGAGTTGAAACTGACAAGCAGAAAATTTCGTTGGAAGAAATGAAAATTGCGGCTCAAAATTCCAAACTCGGCAACGGCGAAAAATTTATTTCTGCGTTAAAGCGTCCAAATTTGTCTTTTATCTGCGAAGTTAAAAAGGCGTCTCCTTCAAAGGGAATTATCGCCGAAAATTTCCCGTACCTTGAAATTGCGAAAGAATACGAGGCGGCGGGCGCAGATTGTATTTCCTGCCTTACCGAACCGAAATATTTTTTTGGCAGTGATGAAATTTTTACAGAAATTCGCGCAGCTGTCGAAATTCCAATGCTTAGAAAAGATTTTACTGTTGACGAATACCAAATTTATCAAGCAAAGGCAATAGGCGCGGATGCGATACTTTTAATTTGTGCGATTTTAACCACTGCCGAAATTGAAAAGTTTTTGACAATTTGCGAAAGTTTGAAAATCTGCGCGATTGTCGAAACGCACGACGAAGTAGAAATTAAATCTGCGCGAAGTGCGGGCGCGTCAATTATCGGCGTCAATAATCGCAACTTGAAAAATTTTACAGTCGATTTTGAAACTGCCGCCAAACTTCGTGATTTAATTCCTGCAGAAAAAATTTACATTGCTGAAAGCGGCGTCAAAACTCCCGCTGATATTTCAACGCTGAAAAAAATCGGCGCGGACGCAGTTTTAATTGGTGAAACTTTAATGCGGGCTGAAAATAAAATTGAAATGCTGAAAAGTTTGAGGGCGGCGCAATGACTAAAATTAAACTTTGCGGACTTAGCCGCGTTGAAGATATTAAAGTTGCCAATGAAATTTTGCCGGAATTTGTAGGATTTGTTTTCTACCCAAAAAGCAAGCGTTACATTACGCCGGAAAAAGCCGCCGCGTTGAAAAATATTTTGGATAAAAAAATTTCTGCAGTCGGCGTTTTTGTCAATGAAAAAATTTCAACCGTCGCCGAATTTGCAAAGTTTTTGGATTTAATCCAGTTGCACGGTACTGAAGACGAAAATTATATTTCTGAACTGAAAAAAATTACCGACAAAAAAATTATTCAAGCGTTCAAAATTAAAACTGCCGACGATTTAAACTTTGCAAAAAATTCTCGCGCAGATTTTATTTTACTGGACAGCGGCGCAGGTACGGGCGAAATTTTTAACTGGCAACTTTTGAAAAATTTTGAGCGGCAATATTTTTTGGCGGGCGGCTTAAATGTTGAAAATGTTGCTGACGCGGTGAAAATTTTAAAACCATTTGCGGTTGATGTCAGCAGTGGAATTGAAACGGGCGGCGTTAAAGACGCGGCGAAAACGAAAAAATTTGTTGGCGCAGTTAGGGGGAATTTTTATGGAGATCGTCAAAACAAAAGACGATTTAGTAAAGAATTTTAAAACACTGGACAATTATTTAAAAATGGGGGAAGAGCCTAAATATACTTTTGCATTGAATTTGATTAAAAGAGGAATTTGCTTTATTGCCGTAAAGATTGATGAAGAAAATTATAAATTTTATCCGAGTCGTTTTGTTGGATATTCGGAAAACGATATGGAGAAAC
>JAFSZS010000093.1 GCA_017455645.1 Selenomonadaceae bacterium
CTACTCCCTACTCCCTACTCTCTACCCACTAACCCCTATTGCGAGCGTTTTCTTTTTCGGTAACAACAACGTAAATTGTATCGTCGTCTTCGTCAAATTCTGCGCCGCAACGCGGGCAACATTCGTATTTAGTACCGTCGGGCAAAGTGCGCTTGCCTGTGCATTTTGTACAAAATTCAGTACCGCAACGCTTGCAGTGTAAAATTTCGCCAAAATTCGTCCTGCCGCAACGAGGACACGCCGAATAATATTCTGCCATAAAATTCCCTCCAAAATTTTTTCTGATTATAACATATTCAAGGAAGGTTGAAAAATTTGTTTGAATACAGACACGCCACTTTCGCCGAGGTTGAGGCGATTTTTACTTTGATAAATGATTTTGCGGCTGAAGGTTTAATGTTGCCAAAAAGTTATTCAACGCTGTATGAAATTTTGCCTGAATTTGTAGTTGCAGTTGAAGTTGAGAGCGGCAAAATTGCAGGTTGCGGCGCGTTGCATTGTACGTGGGCTGAACTTGCAGAAATTCGTTCTTTGGCAGTAAGCAAAGATTTTCAAAGGCGCGGGATTGGCGGCGAAATTGTTAAACGCCTGCTTGAAGACGGAAAAAAATTGGGTGTCAAGAAATTTTTTACATTGACTTACAACACGCCCTTTTTTGCAAGCGTCGGTTTTCAAATTGTACCTAAAGAAACTTTATCGCCAAAAACGTGGCGGGATTGTTTGGACTGCCCACATTTTCCTAATTGTTCAGAAATAGCAATGACGCTTGAATTTTAATTAATCTTTGTGTTTGAATAATTCTTCAATGCTCATATCCGTTTTCAAAATTTCTTTTATGGCTTGCATTAATTCAGGTTGAAATTTTATGTGACCGCGTAATTTGCTTGCCAATGTACAATGATGTAAATTTAAAAGACGCGCCAATTTTCTGTGAGTTATAAAATTTTTTTCAAGTTCAGATTCAAGATTTGGATAAAATCTGTATTTTTTGCTAGTAGCAGAAGATTTTGCATATATTTTGGGGGAACGATTCAAATTTTGTTCAGTACATTTAGCTCTTGTTTGAGGCGTATGTTTATAACCCAGTGTATATTGATTTCCCATTTTTGCCAAAGACAATATTCTTTTAGTTTCTTCAGAGTGATGAAAACCTAAGCAACCTTCGCCGCCGTCAGTCATATTATAACCATTTGGATTTTTGCAATTCAATTTGGCAATCCAGTAAATTTCGCGTTCATTAAGTTTTTCCGGCGTTTCGCATTCTTCAATTACAATGTACAAAAAATTTTCAAATCCGTATTTACGCATTGCTCTGCTGATAAGAGATTTTTTGCCCCATTTGTGTCCTTGAATACGCTTTTCCAAAGGCTGAATTGTTTTTCCAACATAAATTTTGTGATTAATCAAACATTCAATACCATAAACTCTGCCAAAAACTCCCATAAAATCACCTGCGCCCTTTCTTATTGACAGCACAGGCGCAAGAGTTTATAATTTCCAAATAGAAAACTCCTACGTCGTGCTGTGGTTTTAACTTAGCAAGTAAATCTTAGCACTTAATAGGGGTTTTCGTCAACTATGGATAAATTTTAAACTGCAATAAAAAAAATCCTCGTCAATTTTTCGGCGGGGATTTTTTAACTTTTGTAACCTATTGAATTTGATTTTTCGTTGCCGTCAAGGCTCCGCCATTCTTTCAGCGCAGTTTCAAAATCAGCAGAATCAACTTGCGCCTCAACAGTTACAACGACTTTGATATAACCTGCCGCGTTGCCTGTAAAAGGAACCATTTCAACTTTTACGACTTTGATATTTTTCAGCAAGCCCGCCGCAAATGTTGTAACTTCGTCTTCAACCAATTCTAAATTTTCCATTCTGGAATAACTGCTGATAAAAATTCCGGCTTGTTCAATGGCGGCGCGTTCAGCATAAAGTTTGGCGTTTTGTTGCGCAAATTCCGGCGTTTCCTTCATACTCATAAAATATTCGCCTGTGCCGGTAACAGTTTTTATTTCGGCTTGTACCGGCGAAACTGTCAGCAAATTTATAAAAACTGCCGCAACCAAAATTTTTAGAAAAAACTTTTCAAGCATAATCATCACCCCTTTAAAAAAGTTTTTCAACGCTATAAAGTTTTTTCCTGCAACAAAAAAACTCCGACCGATTCAGCCGGAGTTTCATTTTTTATTGTGGAAAAAATATTAATCAATGACAGGTTGCGGAATACCGACGCCCAATTCGTAAAATTTCAAGCTGTCAATTTTGAACGCGCCTTCTTTTGGTACGAAAATAATATCAGTTGAATCTGCGAGAGGATAAATTCTGGAAGTCATAACCTTTTCGCCGTCGTTGATAAAAATTTCAACCAAAGAGCGGTCAAGGAAAATTTGAAGTTTCATCTTATCAGCGGGGGCGATTGTGCATTCACGCTCACCATCTACGCCTGCGCCGGATTCATCACGATTGACTTTGAAAAGTTCCAACGCCTTATTGTAAGAAAGAACAGTTTTTTGAGTTTTATCTTTGGAGGCGCGCAGGTAAATTTCAAATTCTTTAGTTTCGGTTAAATCAATATCCAAAACTAATTCGCCGCTGTCGCCGCTTACGCCGTCAAATTTCATTGGCTTGTAAAAACTTTTATCTTCAAAAGAAATTTCGGAAGTGCGCAATTTTTCCAACTCTTTAACCGGCGTTGTAACAATTTTGCCGCCTTTAATGTGAATTTCGCGCGGTACAGTCATCATACCTGCCCAGCCGTCTTCTTGTTCCGGCATTGGACTTTGCCACATATCAGCCCATGCAATCATTATTACTCTGCCGTCGGCAAGTTCGGTAATTTGCGGTGCGTAGAAGTCAAAGCCATAATCTAACAATTCAAATTCGCCATGAGTAGTGAAAACTCCCGTTTCATAGTCAAAATTTCCCATAAAGTAGCCGGATTGGTACACGTTCATATATTTATTGAGTTCGCGTTTAATACCTTGCGGCGACATCATTAAAATATCGTGACCTTCAACGTTGACGAAATTTGGACATTCCCACATAAAGCCTTCATTGCCGACGACGCGCGCCATAATGCTTTTAAATTCCCATTTAATCAAGTCTTCAGATTCAAAAAGTAAAACTTGCCCGGCTACATTGTCAGGTACGCGCGAACCGACAACCATATAATATTTGCCGGTTTCTTCATTTTGCCAAACTTTCGGGTCTCTGAAATCTGCGCTGTGAATTTCTTCATCTTCAGGAACGGTAATAACCGGATTGTTTAAAGATTTAGAAAAGTGTATGCCGTCTTCACCTACTGCGAAATTTTGAACTTGTCTGAAGCCTTCGGGATTTTCCGGCGTGTTGAGGTGTCCTGTATAGAAAAGGTAAAGCTTGCCGTCTTTTTCAAGAGCACTGCCGCTGAAACAACCGTCACGGTCGCAAGCGTCAACCGGCGCAAGAGCAATAGGTAAATGGTTCCAGTTAATCAAATCGTCGCTTACAACGTGTCCCCAGTGCATAGGTCCCCACTGTGTAGAATGCGGGTGATATTGATAAAAAAGGTGATATTTTCCTTTAAAATAGCAAAAACCATTTGGATCATTAATCCAGCCGCCGGGCGCGGCAATGTGGTATTTTGGATAATATCTTGTATTTGTAATTTTAACTGCCATTTAATCATCTCCGAGTTAAAAAAATTCCCTTACTTATTCGACGCCCTGCAAAATATTCCCTTCATTATATTTCAGTAAAAAAAGTATTTGCTGTTGCCAAATTCTTAAAACCTTGACTTTTTGTCGAAAAGGAATTATCATATAGCAGTTTTCAGCAAATCGGCTGGAAATTTAGTGTAAACCATTTGGGAGGCAAGATAATATGATTAAACCACTCGGAGACAGAGTTGTAATTGAAGTCGCTGAAGTCGAACTCAAGACTAAAAGCGGTATTATAATGCCGGAGACTTCAAAGGAAAAACCGCAAAAAGGTAAAGTTGTTGCAGTTGGCACGGGTAAACTTCTTGATAACGGCACTCGCGCAGTTCCTGAAGTTGAAGTCGGGCAAGACGTACTTTTCAATAAATACGCGGGCAGCGAAGTCAAAGTGGACGATAAAGAATATCTCGTAATTCGTGAAAGCGATATTTTGGCAATTCTTTAATTAAGGATTAAGAATTAAGGGATAAGGGCTAAGGGAAAATCCCTAGTCCTTAATCCTTAGCCCCTAGTCCTTAAATTTCGACGAAGGAGAAATTTTTGAATGGCAAAAGAAATTTTGTTTAATGAAGACGCCCGCCGCGCTCTCAGCCGTGGCGTTGACGCTCTTGCTAATGCTGTAAAAGTTACACTTGGTCCGAAAGGACGCAATGTTGTTTTAGAAAAAAAATTCGGCGCACCTTCAATCACTAATGACGGCGTAACCATTGCAAAAGAAATTGAACTTGAAGATCATTTTGAAAATATGGGCGCGCAACTCGTTAAAGAAGTTGCAACCAAAACTAATGACGTTGCCGGCGACGGTACTACAACTGCTACACTCCTCGCGCAGGCTATTATTCGTGAAGGTATGAAAAATGTTGCAGCCGGCGCAAATCCCATGATTATCAAAAAAGGTATCGAAGCCGCCGTTAAAAAACTCGTTGAAGAAATTAAAAATTCTGCGCAAAAAGTCGAAGGCAAAGACTCTATTGCACAGGTTGCCGCTATTTCTTCCGGCGATGATGAAATTGGACAACTTATCGCTGACGCTATGGAAAAAGTAGGCAAAGACGGCGTTATTACTGTTGAAGAATCCAAAACAATGACTACCAACATGACGGTTGTTGAAGGTATGCAATTCGACAAAGGCTACATTTCCCCGTACATGGTTACTGACGCCGACAAGATGGAAGCTGTACTCGACGACCCCTACATTTTGTTGACTGACAGAAAAGTTTCTTCAATCGCTGACATTATGCCTATCCTTGAACAAATTGTAAAACAAGGCAGACCGCTTGCAATTATCGCTGAAGATGTTGACGGCGAAGCACTTGCTACAATCGTTGTAAATAAACTTCGCGGCACTTTCAAGGCTGTTGCAGTTAAAGCCCCCGGCTACGGCGACAGAAGAAAAGCTATGCTTGAAGATATTGCAATTCTTACCGGCGGTAATGTTATCAGTGAAGAACTCGGACGCAAATTGGAAAGTGTAACTTTTGAAGATTTGGGCACGGCTCGTCAAATTCGCTCCACCAAAGAAGAAACTACCATTGTTGACGGCGCGGGCGATAAGAAAGAAATTGAATTCCGCGTTGCACAGATTAAAAAGCAAATTGCTGAATCTACCAGCGATTTTGATAAAGAAAAACTTCATGAA
Source organism: Selenomonadaceae bacterium (assembly GCA_017455645.1). Taxonomy (GTDB): domain Bacteria; phylum Bacillota; class Negativicutes; order Selenomonadales; family Selenomonadaceae; genus Quinella. The sequence goes on from JAFSZS010000093.1 coordinate 5,338, forward strand.
CGCCTTGCAAAATTGGCGGGCGGCGTAGCAGTCATTGAAATTGGCGCGGCTACCGAAGTTGAAATGAAAGAAAAGAAATTGCGCATTGAAGACGCCCTCAACGCTACTCGCGCAGCTGTTGAAGAAGGTATTGTTGCAGGCGGCGGTACAACTTTCATTGATATTCTTCCTGCCCTTGACGGTATTAAACTTGACGGCGATGCAAAAGTTGGCGTGGAAATTGTCAAGCGTGCGGTTGAAGAACCTGTTCGCCAAATTGCACAAAACGCCGGACAAGAAGGCAGCGTAATTGTTGACGCAGTTAAAAAAGCTGATAAAGGCGTTGGCTTTAACGCACTTACAAATAACTTTGTCGATATGATTAAAGCCGGTATTGTTGACCCTGCGAAAGTTACACGCTCTGCACTTCAAAACGCGGCGTCAATCGCGGCAATGGTACTTACTACTGAAACTTTGGTTGCAGATAAACCTGAACCTACTCCTCCCGCTCCCCCAATGGGTGGTATGCCCGGGATGATGTAATTTTAGGCTCTAAGATTAACATTATTACATAAAAAAATTAACACCTCGATAAATTGTCGGGGTGTTTTTTAGTCTTAAAATCTTTATATAAAAAATTTCACTAATCCCTAATCACTAATCCCTATTCCCTAAAACAGGGGTGTTTTTTGGTGAAAATAATTTACGACGAAAAAATTTGCGTACGTTGCGGAGCCTGCGCGACGGAATCAGAGAACGGCGGGATAAAATTTGAATGCGGCAAAATTATTATCGACAAAACTAAAAATGAAGATTGGCAGACAATCGCCGCAATTTGCCCCGTTGCCGCAATTATTGTAAAAAATATTATCTCAAACGTTTAACTTTTCGTTTAGACCGCAGACCTATTGAAAAAATTTCTATAAATTGTTCAGCTAAATTTAACTGTTCAAATGGTAACCCCTCAAGATTAGAAACAATTTTTGCTACCGGCGCAGATTTTATCAAAGGCGCAACTTTTATTGTTGAAGTAGTCTCGCCGGTTAAAATAAAATCTGTCGTAACATCGAGAGCCTTAGCAAGATTTATGATAGTGTTTGAAGTCATACTTTTTTGCCGGTTTCAATTTCAAATAAAAAGTGCGGCGAAATTTCCGCCTCCTCTGAAATTTTATTAATAATAAATTAGTGCTAAAATTTTTCGTACAAGCTATAGATAAAATTTTATCCTTGAGACATTTTATATCTATAGCTATAAAATATTTAATATAAGAAGTAATCTATTCACTTTAAACGTAGATAAAAAATTTTTTGGAAATGTGTAGTATTTTTGGAGGTTGATATTTTATGGAAAATGTTGAAAAGAAAAAAGTTGTTCCCGTGAAACTCCCTGAAGGCGAATTTGCCGGCTATGTTTGCTGTGCAGATTGTAAATTTGGTAAGTACGATTCTAAGCGCGAGGGCGTTTGGTGCGGTTACTATCGTAAATGGATGGATCGTACAGACAAATGTTCTCATGGAGAGTTTAAATAAAATCCAAATCAGCAATACAGTAATTGACGCGATTAAAGAAAATTTACTTATACCTGAAAAAGGCGGTATTCTCGGTGTTGATGAAAATTTTGTTGTGACGAAATTTTACAATGATTCAACCGGAATTACTACAAAATCGCGGTATATACCTGACATAAAAAAAATTAAACACCGTGATTCAAGATTGGGCAACGGAAGGCGTTTCATTTGTTGGATTTGTTCATACTCATCCTAAAGGCGCGGAAAAACTTTCACCGCTTGATATTGAGTACGCGGAAAAGATTAAAACGCAATGTTCCTTATCCGAATTTCTCATGTTGTTGTACATTCCGGCTGAAAAAAATTTTTACAATATTTGATTTGAATTTAAGAAACAACATTTAAAAATAGTGCGGTTTCTTTTATTTTTACAGACAATTTGAAAGGAATTTATTATGAAAATTGACAAAGACGATGCGGAATATATTCTAATGTATATTTGGTATCACAAATGGCAAATACTTTTCATAAGTATTTTTGCTATAGGAATGTTGCCGGGAATTATACAAATAATTTCAATGGCAAAAATAGCCTTAACTCCCGAAAGAGAAAAACCGCCGCTGCCGGAGGGCTTTTACGAATGGGAAGAAGTCAATGGAACTTTTCTTAAAAGACTGAAAGAAACTATTTTATCAGTTGGTAAAAAAGGCAACAGTGTTGTATTTATAGGTTCAATATACACTCCTGAAGAAGCAATGTATGTTACAAAAGAAGAAATTATGGAATTTAATCATATAGTTGAAATGAAACACGCAGATTTCAACGCAGGAATTTTAGCCAAAATAAATCCGGCTTTTCGTTACAGATTAGAAGCTTACCTCTTAAAAGACAAAAATTTTATTATTCTAGTGCCGGAAGGAACCGATATTACAAACTTTTTTAAAATTGAAGAATTACAGAAGATAATTTAATTGTTAATACCGCGTTAATCGTAAAAAAAATAACGCCTTGAAAAAGTTCAGGGCGTTTTTATTTCCTTAATCCTTAATCCTTAATCCTTAATCCTTAATCCTTATTTTTCTTTTGCTGGTCTTTAAGATTTTTTTCGGCGGCGGCGTCAAATTTCTTGTAAAAATCTTCGCAAGCCTTGCCGTAGTCTTTGGAATTTTTACCGATAGAATTACTTTGAGTCGTCAAGTAATAAACCAAGTCGCCGGATTTTGCGTCGAAAACTTCAAAGAAAAACTGAATCCTTTTGCTGTTGTTGGCAGTCGAAACTACAACGAACGCATCAGCATATTTTGAAATGTTGGCGGCGTAATTTTTGCGGGAGTCTGCAGGTTGCAAAGATTTAATATCAACGCCTGTATCACGCTGAATATTCGTTGCAATTTCGTCGTAGGAAATGACGTAACAACGCGCCGCCTTGCTTGCGTCGAAAATTATTTTTGTAAATTCTTCAACTGTAGGCTCGGCGTCTTCAACTTTGTAATGCATTGGAAGAGCAACCGCCAAACGCTTTATTGAAGCAATATCTGCGCCTTCTGTAACTTCTTCTTTGAACGCCGCCATTGCAACCGTTGAAGTTAGAAAAATCGCCAACATTAAAATTGTACTGAAAATTTTCTTCATAAAAATTCCCCCGAATTATTCTAAACATTTGTAAGTAAAGGCGGCAAGCGCAGCCCCTACCAAAGGACCAATGATAAATACCGGCAAAACTTCAAGCGGTGCGCCGTTGCCGCCAATAGCACAAACAAGCGCAGGTCCAAAACTTCGCGCAGGATTTACCGAAGTACCCGTTAAACCAATACCGAAAATGTGAACGCCTACCAAAGTTAAACCAATTATCAAGCCGCCAAAAGAGCCGTGCTTTGCCTTGTCTGAAGTTACGCCCAAAATATTTATCACAAAAATAAGTGTCAGCACAATTTCAACCAAAATACCGGCAACCGAACTGCCATTGACGCCCGCAAGCCCGTTTGTGCCGAGCCCGCCCGTCATATCAGTAACATTGCCCATTACAAAAATTGCCGCCAAAAGTTCCGCGCCGATAAACGCGCCTATGCACTGCGCGATAACGTAGTAAACAAAATCTTTGCCGCTCATTCTGCCGCTTGAAAGTACGCCCAATGAAACGGCGGGGTTAATGTGACAGCCGGAAATGTTGCCGATTGAATAAGCCATTGCAACAATCGATAAGCCAAATGCAAACGCCGTTAAAATGTAGCCGCCGCCCAAAACTGCGTCGCAACCTACAAGCATTGCAGTACCGCAACCTAAGACAACCAAAGTCATTGTGCCGATACATTCTGCGATATATTTTTTCATTTACAGTAAAACCTCCAATTAATTTGAAATTTAAACTCCCAATAATCTGTGACTGATTAAAGCCGCGCGTACCAAATCCAAATGTTGAGGCTCAATTTCGCTAAGCGGCATTCTTACATTTCCAACATTCCAGCCCAAAATTTTCATTGCCGCCTTAACGGGAATTGGATTAACTTCACAAAAGAGCGCGTCAATTAAATCGCTGTAGTCAATCTGCAGTTTTGCCGCCGCCTCAACTTTGCCTTCAAAATAAAGTTGGCAAATTAAATGTGTATCTTTCGGCGCAACATTCGACAGCACGGAAATAACGCCTTTACCGCCAACTGAAAGAATAGGAACAATCTGATCATCATTGCCGGAATAAATCGCCAAATCATCGCCGCAAAGTCTGCGCGTCTTGACAATAGCCGATAAATCGCCGTTAGCTTCCTTTGCCGCAACAATATTTTTATGTTTGGCAAGTTCGGCGTAAGTTTGAGGTTGAATATTAACGCCCGTGCGCGAAGGTACATTGTAAACAATCATTGGAATATTAACGGCGTCAGCAATTTTTGTGTAGTGAGCGATTAAACCTTTTTGAGTACATTTGTTGTAGTAAGGCGTAACCAAAAGTAAAGCGTCCGCGCCGACATTTTCGGCGTACTGTGAAAGTTGAATTGCGTAATCTGTATCGTTGGAGCCCGTGCCTGCAATTACGGGAATTTCTTTGTTGACGCGTTCGACGGCAAATTTTATAGCGGCTTTGTGTTCTTCATCAGTCAAAGTTGCAGATTCGCCGGTTGTACCCGTGATAATAATTGCGTCAGTGCCTTCAGAAATTTGATTGTCGATAATTTTTCCGAGTTCGTCGAAATTAATTTTGCCGGCGTCGTCAAAGGGCGTAATTATTGCAACGCCCGCGCCTGTAAAAATTGTTCTTTTCATATTAAGCCTCCTATTTTGAGGGATACAGGGATACAGGGGTAAAGGGATATAGGGATTTTTAAATTTTCCCTATTCCCCTATTCCCCTATTTCCCTATTCCCCTGTATTATAATCAACTTTTTTGCTCGGCTGTAAACTTTCAAGCGGCGCGTTTACAAATTGAAAAATTGCCGCCGCCGTAACGTCGTAATTGTCAAGAAACGCCGTATGCCACGCCTTGGGAACTACGCACAACCTAGAATTTTTCAGCATTTGATGCGCCTCCAAAACTGTAATGACGGGCGCGTGATCGTCTTCATCGCCTACGATTAAAAGTACAGGACAATTTATCGCCCCAAAAATTTCTTCGCCAACATTTAAATTGCTCCAAAAAGTCATATAGTCTTTTCCGAATTGTTGCCAGCGTTCAGGCTCGGGGCGAATTGATTTTTGATATTCGACAAACGCCGGGTCAATCTTTGCAATTTCGTCAATATTTAAACTGTCTGCAGAATAATAGCCCGCCTTCAAAGTTCCCGCGCCTATCGCCACAATTCTTTCAACTCGCGCAGGGTACATAGCCGCCAATTTGTAGGCAGTGTACGCGCCGTCGCTGAAACCCAAAACTTGTACCGGTTCCTGTGAAATTGTGTTTAAAACAGTCAAGGCGTCAGTTGCCTTTTGCTCGTAGGTAAGCGGCGAATGTCCAATTTCGGAGCGTCCATGCCCGCGCGTTGACATTATTACAACCTTATGATTTTTTTTGAGTTCGTCAATGAGTTTTCCCATTTCGTAGGGACTGCCAACGCCGCCGCCGTGTAAAATTAAAATTGGCTCGCCCTGCCCGTAAACTTCATAATAAATTTTGGCGTCGCTCGCCTGTACATAATTTCCGGCTTTTAAATTATCGCCGTAGGGAGTTTTGACGCCCTTTGTATCAAATTGCATAAAATATCTTGCCGCGTCCACCGTGCCGCTTCCTCCTATCAAACTTAAACTTAACAAGCCGATTAAAAATTTTTTCTTCATAAAAACCTCGAAACGTTAAATCTGCGCGAAATATTTTAATAAAAAAACTATTCCCTATTCCCTACTCCCTATTCCCTAAACCGCCGGCTTAATATTTTTGAAAAGTGCGGCGTTGTCCTTGATAACATTTTCATTGCCGAAAACGCACAAATTATTTTCCTTCATGCACGCCTCGACAAGTTCGGCAAGTTTTCTTATATCTTCTTGACGTGCATTTAAAATTTCGGTACGCGCTTTTTGGCGGTCTTCGTAGGTTATACCTTTCAAGCAACATTCGGCGGCAATTTGCCCCTTTATTGAAGGCGTCAAAGGTTTGTCAACTTTGCTCATCGTGCCAATAATGTACTTGTCCATTTCCCTATCTGAAACGTCAAAATTTCTTAAAAATTCCGCCGTGCTGTCGAAAGTATCAAGCGTATTTTTCAAATTGGGGTCGCGGTAAGAGCCAAAGAACATTCCGCCGTTTCTTGTGAAATTGACAAATGCACCGTACGCGCCGCCCTGTACACGAATTTTTATCCAGAAATATTCATAGCGCAGGATTGTTTCAAGTACGCTTAACGCGCCGCTGTATTCGTAGCCGAGATTGATAAAATTTGCACCCTTGCCGACGTACTGCACGCGGCTTTGAGAGTACAAGCCTTCATTCTGCGCGACGCAAGGATAACCATAATCTGCGCGAGGATATTCATCAACCGGCAAGCTCTTTAAAATTTTTTTCAGTGAAGGCAAGAAATTTTTGTAAAGTTCGTCGGTAGCAGTTACGCTGATAATTAAGCCGTTGCGATTCAAAAGGCGGTTGTAAACGTCTTCCAATTCGTCAACAAGTTCATCAAATTTTTCGTCAAAGTTTTTCAGCAAGTCTTTCAAAAATTCGTTGAAAGGCAAAATCGCCGAATCATTGTACGCGCCCGCTGTTGAAAAGTAAGAAGCAATTCGCGCAGAAACTACCGCAGTTGCAGAATTTTGCAGATTGAGTTCAATTCCAATTTGTTCTTCTTCGATAATTTCGCGCAGGCGTTTTTTGTTGGTAAAAATTGACTGTGTAAAAATTTCAGACAAAATTTCGCTCATATTTTCGACTTTGGAAGATAAACATTTTGCAAAAACTTTCAAGCGCGGCAGAAAAGACTTTGGCTCATTTTTCTTTGAATCGGCGTTAATGATTGTGCCGAAGCCGCCAATATTCAAATTGACAAGGTTAGCCAAATCTTCATAGGAATGTTGGCGAGTATCGACGCGCCCAATTAATTCATTGAGTAAAAAGGCGTAGAAAACTTTAGACTGCGGAACTTTCAGCGCGTCAAAGTAAAATGTAAGATAAATAATCCCGTGCGTGTCAACATTGCTGAATAAAATTCTGGTGCCGTCAATGTCACGGTACATAAGCGGCAACTTTTCCGGCTCTTTCTTAATATCGCTGATTTTTATAATCGGGATTTTTTCCAACGCTTCCGGACTGTCGGGCGTTTGTTGACGAATTTTTAAATTTTTGGCAATGTCGATAACATTTTGAATTTCGGCGGGCGTCATTTTGGATTTAATTTCGGCAAGTTTGGCGGCGGTGGCGGCGTCTCTTTCCTTTGCAACAGTTTTGCTCGGCGCAAGCGTCATTAAAACTTTGTGCGGATTGTCGATAAAATATTTCTGCAAAAGTTTTTCAAAGTAGCCGTTGTTCAAGCCGTCTTTGATAATTTTTAAATCGTCTTCGTAGCGCAAATAAGTTGTAGGGTCGCCGTCATAAATCCACGTGCGTAAACTGCGCAGCCCGTAAATTAAACCTTTGGGCATAAAACCGAAATCTGCTTCGCGCAGTCTGAATTCAAAAAGATTTATTGACGCCTGCAACAAAGTTTTGTCTATACCCTGCGCGACAAGTTTTTTCATTTCAGAATTGACAAGTTCCAAAAATTTATCTGCGCGATCAGCCTCGGAGCCGCTCAAAGTCAAACTGTAAGCCGGTTGCAATAAATCTTCATCCATTCCGGCGTCAATATCCTTGCCGAGTTTTGAATCGATAATCGCCTTTTTGAGAGGCGCGGCGGGCGTTTGAAAGAGCGCGTGATTTAAAATTTCCAGTCCCAAAATCGTTGTTGAGTCTTTAATATCGCCCATAACCAAATTAAGCGAAAGAAAAGTTTTTTCAGCGTCATTTTCTTCTTCGCCAACAGGATAAAAATCTGTAACGCGTTTCATTTCGGCAAAGGGTTTTTGCGGTACAATTTCACTTTCAATTTCGATTTTTTCAAATTTGGAAAGATATTCACTGTCAAGATATTTCAGCTGCTCTTCAATGTCAACATCGCCGTAAATGTAAATGTAACTATTGGACGGGTGGTAAAATTTTTTGTGGAAATTGACAAAATCTTCATAGGTTAAATTTGGAATAGCTTCAGGGTCGCCGCCACTTTCAAAGCCGTAACAATTATCGGGAAAAAGTTCATGCATTGACTTCCTGCCCAAAATATCTTCCGGCGCAGATAACGCGCCCTTCATTTCAGAATAGACTACGCCGCTGTAAGTCAAAGGCGAATCAGCATTTTCAATTTCGTAATGCCAACCTTCCTGCATTAAAATTTCAGGCGTGTTTAACATTGCAGGATAGAGTACCCCGTCAATATAAACATCGACTAAATTTCTAAAATCTTTATCGTTACGGCTCGAAACTGGATAGACCGTCTTGTCGCTGTAAGTTAGGGCATTTAAAAAAGTATTCATTGAGCCTTTGACAAGTTCGACAAACGGTTCTTTCAGCGGGTATTTTCTGGACCCATTTAAAACGGAGTGCTCGCATATGTGCGCTACGCCTGTATCGTCATTGGGCGGCGTGCGAAAGGCTATGAAAAAAGTTTTATTATCGTCGGTGTTGGCAATGTACAAAACTTTCGCGCAGGTTTTCAAATGTTCCAACTCATAAACCTTTGAGGAAATTTCGGCAACGTCAGAAACTTTTTTGACTTTAAAGCCGTGCAATTCGTCATTAATTTTTAATTCCATAAATGTAACTCCTAATTTGAAAAATTTTTGTTTTATTATAGCAATAGTTAAAGAAATTTGCTACAGATTTTCGCAGAAAAAGAAAAACCGCCTTTCAAGCGGTCTCAAAATTTCTATTTTCCCTATAATTGACGAAAACTCAATACAGTGCTAAGATATTACCCGTTAGAAGTTCTAAACTTAGCACAGGTAAAGAGTTTTCATTTGAATTATAAATCTTTGCCTGCGCGTTGTCAAACAGAAAGGCAAAGGTGATTTTGTTGGAAGTATACGGCAGAATTTACGGAATTGAAAATTTGCTTAATCACAAAATGTATGTTGGGCAAACCAAATGTGATGTTAAAGTTCGTTTGAGTTATCATAAAAAACGTAATGCCTCACTTGTTGGACACGCAATTCAAAAATATGGCTGGGAAAATTTTGTATGGGTAATTCTTGAGGAATGTGATAGTCGCGAATCTCTTAATGAAGCAGAAAAACGTTGGATTGCAAGATTGAACACTAAAAATCCATATGGATATAATCTCACTGATGGTGGAGATGTAAATTTTATCGTTAATGAGGATATACGAAAAATGCTTTCTGAAATGCGCAAAGGAAAAAAATTTACACAACAACATAAAGACAATCTCTCAAAAGCCATTAAAGGAAGAAAACTTACAGCAGAACATTGTTTTAATATGTCTATTTCACGAAAGAAAATTTTATATCCGAATGTCGAATCAGAATTGGAAAAACAGCAATTAACGCGTGCTGAATTAGCGCGACGTTTAAGACGTGATCGTAACGATGTTTCAGCAAAATTAAGTGGCAGGCTTAAAATGACCAACAAATTTATGAATGCGATAAAAGAATTTTTGGGCGTAGATATGCCTCTGGAGGAACTTTTCAAGAAAAAAGACGACGCCGAATAAAATTTTTTGTCTGAAATTTAGAATTGTCAAAAAATTTCATTTATAATTCAGCCGCCTGTGTTAAACTTGCTAAAATTATACCGGCGGCTTTTTTGGGGGTTTTTATTTTTATTTTTTGGAATTATTTTTAATACTTCAACCTTCAAAAAACTGTCAACGCAAAAAAATTTTGGAGGGGTAACCAATGAAATTCTTCAGCAAGAAAAAATTAGCAGCAGCAGTCCTTTCAACTTCACTATTCTTTGTAAGCCCGCAAGTTGACGCGTCAAACTTTTTTGAAGAAGTTCCCGCAAATGATTGGTCTTATTCCGCAGTCAATGAGCTAATCGATACAGGCAACGTCCCCGGCTACAATCAGAAAATCCCGCAAGGCAGAATTTTGAGCCGCCTTGAAATGGCTATGATTGTTGATGAAGCTATGAAAAATCAATCCGCTTTCAACAGCCAACAACGCAACCTTTTAAATCGCCTCAATCAAGAATATTTCTACGATATTAAAAAAGTTCAGCTCCTTAGCAAAATCGACAGGCTCGATGAAGATACTTTGGATAACCTCGATAAACCGCAAAGAGACAGCGGACGAACTCTTTTTACCACTGAAGAAACCGACAAATTAAAAGCATTGGCTAACCGCTTTGAAATTAACGGCTTCGCGCAGATTCGTCACGATCATACTATTGAAAGTGCGTGGACGCCTGAACCTACGCTCGGCGGCGACGGCGTTTATCATTACAACGCGCCCGACGGTAAAACCCGCTCGACTCCTTCAACTTATACCAAAATTGACTTAACCGCAAAATATAAAATCAATGACAAATGGAAAGCCGGAGCAAACTTTATTCTGCGCGGCAACACTGATGAAGTTGACGATTGGACTTGGAGCGGCGGCGAAAATGTTTCAACTGTTCCTTCGCCGTGGGTCTGGGTTGAAGGTAATGTTGGCGGCGGTCGCGGCGTTGACGTCAAATTCGGTCGTTGGAATGAATGGACGCCAATGGGCTGGGGCTACGATATGGACTCTGACGTAACCGGCGGACAAATTGCCTTTGGTAATCCCAAATTCAGAACAACTTTAACGGCTGTAAAAGTTGACTTGTGGGATAACTACATGAGCAGTAACTATTTGCAAAATGTGCGCGGCTACGAAACTGACGACGATACACCTTTTGTAGGCGTTCGTTTCGATTGGCAACCCAGCGAAAAAACTGACGTACATTTCGGCGTTCACGGTATGGGCGCAATGACAAGCCGCTATCAAGACGATAAACGCAAAAATCACGTGCTTTACTATTGGGCGCACGCAGGTTATAAAATCGACGATAACTGGAAAATCCACGGCGGTATTATCAACAGCAACGCAAAAATGATTGACCATCCTTGGGGCGAAGACGGTCCCAATCCTACAACAAGTCCCGGTTTCTGGTTTAATGTTTGGTACAAAAATATTGACTTGCAACAACCCGGCACTTTCGATATTTGGGCAACCTACCGCAAAGAGCCCGGCAAATCTTGGGTAACCGTTACTGACTGGTGGCCGAAAAATGCTGAAGGTTTCCGCGTCGGCGCAGATTATGTTGTTGCTAAAAATATGTTCTTCACTACCTGGGCTGACAAAATCAAAGAAATTGACACCCGCGCTAAACATACCCGTTATCGTTTCCAAATGCAATTTATGTTTGAATAGAATTTAGGGAATAGTGGGTAGGGAATAGGGAATAGTTTTTTTATCCCTATTCCCTTTTTTTAATAGGAGGAATTTTGATGAACTGGAAAAAAGCTTTAAAAATGGGAATTTGCGGCGCGGCAACTTTCGCAATTATAGCGGGCGGCGGAATTACTGAAGCGGCGGCTCCCGCTCAACAACTGCCCTGTTACAAAACTGTTACTGAAGTTTTTGATTGGGGACCTTCAGTTTCAAAATTAATTTTAAATCTCGGTACAAAAATTAACGCAAAAGACGTTGACAAGGATACTTTCAAAGTCTACGTTCGCCGCGTACTTCCCGACGGCGCGTTGACTATCGCCGAAGCTATGAAAGTTCAAAATACAATCGTAACTTTGGGCAGTGAAGCACGCGATGACAGCGATTTACAAGGCTACAGAGAAATTACAGCCGCCTATGTTTCAGATGAAGCAGGCAACCCTTCCAACAGCGGCAATTTCGTTACAATAGAAATGAAAGTTGCACCCAATGACAACCTCGGCGCGGCGTTGAATTTCGACTTGAAAACTTTTTATAATTCTTTCGTGACGCCCGAATATACAATCACGCAAAATAAAAAATTCGGCAAGTTCAAAAATTTGGTTATCGACAATTACAAAGGCAACATTCGCCCGACCGTTGACAATTTTAAATTCGGAAATTACAAATTGGGCGCGGCATTCGGCGGCAGTTTAGGGCGCGGCGTAAGTTATGCACTTTTTGAACCGGCGCAGGACGGCAATAAACACCCGCTGATTGTTTGGTTGCACGGCGGCGGCGAGGGCGGCAATTCTTCACCAGCTTTACCAATTATGGGCAATAAAGCTACTGCGCTTGCTGAAGATAACATTCAAAAATATTTCGGCGGCGCGTACGTTTTGGCTCCGCAATGTCCGACTGTTTGGATGGAAGGCGCGGACGCCTTTGCTGACGGCAGACCGCTTTACGCCGAAGTTTTAATGTCTTTGATTAAAGAAATTGTTTCAGCCAATCCCAACATTGACGCAAGCAGAATTTATCTTGGCGGCGATTCTAACGGCGGCTACATGACACTTTGCCTTGTTCGTGACAATCCTTATTATTTTGCGGCGGCGTTCCCTGTTTGTGAAGGACTTGCTGACGATTTAATTTCTGAAAGTGATCTGCGCAGTTTATCGCAGACGCCCCTTTGGTTTGTTGCCGCCAAAACTGATACAACTTTACCGCCCAATAAATATTCCGTTCCGACTGTTCAACGTTTGCAAGGAATAGGCGCAGATGTTCACTTTACATATTTTGAAGATGTTCACGATACAAGCGGCAAATATTTTAAAGAGGACGGCTCTGCTTGGGAATATCCCGGGCACTGGAGCTGGATTTATGTTTACAATGACGAGTGCGCAGAAATTATCAACGACAAAAATATTAAGCTTATGGAGTGGCTCGCCTCTCAAATCAGAAAATAAAAACTTTCGCGCAGGTTTTAACTTTTTCCCGCTTTAATCGGCGGGATTTTTTTTATGCAACGCCCGTAATTTCCCTTACAAAGAAATCAATTTTATGAGACGCCCTGCGCGTCGAATGAAATTGTCAAAAAAAAAAAAAAAACTTTGAAAAAAATATTTAAGTTAGAAAAAAAAACTTTCGATAAATAATTTGAAAATGCTTAACCGCTTGAGTTATTCACCGGTTGCATTTGAAACTTAAAACTTTCGGTTCTTTGCAAATTAAATATCGTGATACAAAGAAAAAGGCAAGCATTTTAGACTTGCTTAATATCCACAGACAATAGGTAAATCTTCGCGGCGTTCGCTTTCGTGCACGGCGTGACGGCTCCAATTCGGCGACGGTCGAATTTGGCGGAGATTTTACTTGTTATATAAACGGCGGGAAGGAACCCGTCGAAGGATAAATGCATTTATTAGCCAAGGAGGAAATTACAATGGCAATGGTAGTAAAAAACAATATGAGCGCAGTTAACACCCTCAACACTCTCAACAAAAACCAGGGTGCGCTCGGCAAAAGTTTAGCTAAAGTTTCAAGTGGCGTGAAAATCAATTCCGCGCAAGACGACGCTTCCGGGTACGCAATTTCCGAACGTATGCGCGTTATGGTTCGTGCCCTCGACCAAGCTAACCAAAATACCCAAAACGGCTCCGCAATGATGAAAGTTGCTGAAGGTTCCGTTGCCAATACTATCGAAATTCTTAAAACTCTTAAAGAAAAAGCTATAAACGCGGCTACCGACACAAATACTGACGATGACCGCGCTACTATTCAAAAAGAAATTGATCAGTTCGTTGACCAAGTTAATGATAATGCGCTTGCTACATTTAACGGAAAATATCTCGTAGACGGCTCTAAAGGTACCAAAGTTTTATCTGATACAGCGACTGTTATGCTTAATCAATCTTTGAAAAAAGATGTGACTACAGCTACTACATTAGTAAATCTTCAAGATCGTGCAGGTAACAGCCTTAATATTGTTGCAGGTGATACAGTAAAAGTTTCTTGGGTTATTCAAGGTAAAACTTATTCCTCTGAAGAGTTGACAGTTACGTCTGGCAGTACGTTAGGTAACGTTTTGGCTCTTGGTGCGGATGCTGTTGGAGCTACTAATGTTTCATCGGCAACTACAGCCACTTTTACTGATACCAGTAAAACTTATAGCGATGGTGTTATGGGTACTAATGCTGCCGGTGTTAAAATATCTACTCCTAATGGCGAAGAAGGTATAGTCTTAACTGCTGCTAATGCGGGATTAAATGCTCAAGTTTCTGCATTCACTATAACAGTTATCGACCAATACGGCAATGCCAAAAAATCTGCCAATGAGCGTCTCGAATTTAAAACGACTATTTTTGCGGCAAATGCACAGGATACCGACCAATCACTTAAATTACATGTAGGCGCGGCTGCCGGTCAAACAATTTCTGTCGGCTTGAAAGACATGCGCGCAGAGGCTCTCGGCTTGCAAAATTCTGACGCTTCCGTTATCAGTGTTGCTACACCTGAAAAAGCAAATGCGGCTATTGCGGCGTTCGATAATGCACTTCAAAAAGCCCTTGATCAAGCTACCACAATTGGCGCGATTGAAGCTCGTCTCGAATACACCGCAAGCAACCTTACCACTGAAAGTGAAAACGTACAATCCGCTGAATCCACTATCCGTGACGCTGATATGGCTAAGGAAATGACCAACTAC